>DFWB01000024.1 GCA_002380675.1 Akkermansiaceae bacterium UBA4145 | reverse complement strand
CCGACCGTTGGTAATCACAGCAGCGGGATACTTGTTCTCCTGGAAATCCACACCGGGAGTAGCGAAGTCAGGTCCGTAGACCCCTGACTCATGCGCGTTGATCGGCACGAAGGACGGCTGCACAACCGGATCGACTGGAAGGGAGGCCGCGTCATACGGATCACTGCCGAATGCCAGCTCCTGACCGTCTGCCAGACCATCACCATCGGTGTCGGGGTCCTCGACAATCACGCGTGGAAGTGCAAGCCCCTCCTCTCGCCACCGCGGATTTCCAAAGATCCTCTTATCAGTGAAATCGTAGCCGTCCCACGGAGACTGGCCCTGCATCCGTGGATCACCAGTCGCACGAAGATAATCCTCCATCTTTTGTCGAAGAGATGACTTTACCTCTGCAAATTTCTCCTCCTCCGCAAGATTCCTCAACTGATGCGGATCCCGCTTCATATCATACAACTCTTCCGGAGGACGTCGCCCAAAAGAGAGCCGATAGTAAGGCGCTATTCTGGTTTCACTGGAGTTATTCATGAGGAACTCCTTGGTTGAACCCCGGTCGCAGTCCCCGAGAAATCCTTGATGAGAGGACACGAAATCCGGATCGCCGGCCGGCCAGCGATCCGGTTCATAGTTGCGGATGTAGGCAAAGGAATTAGTTCGGATGCACCGTGCAGGGTAGCCCACTCCATCACGGCGGCAGATAATATGACGCTCAAATCCGGTGACTACAAAATCACGCGACACGGCAGCACCTGTCTCAGGTAATGACTGTAGTGGATGTCCACTCATCTTTTCTGGGATCTCAACTCCTGCCGCCGTCAGGAAAGTGGGAGCAAGATCAATAAGGTTAACCAGATCTCGACGAGTCGCTCCTTCCTTGGCAGGTCCAGGAAACCGAATAGCCAAAGGCACCCGGGTTCCGGAATCATAAAGGTTGCACTTGGACCTTGGCATTGGATTTCCATGGTCACTGGTTACCACGATGAGAGTGCTCTCAAGAAGATTCTCCCTTGCGAGCAACTCTATCATCCTTCCGAGATGCCTGTCGAAGTGCTCGATCTCTAGGGCGTAATCGAGAAATTCTCCCCGCACAACCGGGTCATCGGGAAGGCTTCCGGGAACGAGCGCATCCGAAAGGTTCTTTCCCGCTTTTTTCCATGCGCCTTCTTCAAACCCCTGATGAGGTTCATTCGATCCATACCAAAAAAAGAAGGGCTTATCCTTGTCCCTTGCAGCGAGGAAGTCCTCAAAGTTGGCGGCATAGTCCAGATTGCTCATTCCTGGACGTCGCTGCTTCAATGTCCTGCGGTGGAAAGATTCCCCAAGAATCGCCTCAGTCTGAATCGAGGAGTACGAACGGAGTGGCAACGTTTTCCCCACGGCCGGCGTAAATCCCTCCAGCTTTCCCGGCCCCCAGGTCTTTCCTGTTGCCGCCAGCTGATATCCAGATTGCTCGAGAAGGAGCGAGAAAATGGCATACTCAGATTTCAAGGTCCCCATCAGGTTTCCCCCGGGTCCAGTCTCCCACATGTTCCGCCCGGTAAGAATTGAGGTCCGGGACGGCATGCAGGAGGGACAGGAAGCAAAAGCGTGCGTGAAGAGAATTCCCTCCTCTGCGATCCGATCAAATGCCGGAGTGCTCGTGCCCTTGTCACCATAGGCACTCGCATGCATCCAGGACTGATCATCTGAAATCGCGAAGAGAATGTTTGGCCGGCCGGCGCCGTCGATCACTCCCATTGAGCAAAGCACCAGCACTAAAGCGGGCCGAATCATCTCCATGTCTTCCTTGATTTGCCCAGTCCTGACAAGCCACTAATCCACCACCGCCACGCTTAGCACCTTTCCCAGAACACTTGTAAATCCTGAATTCCGATTCCCTCGAGGCTTTCAAGTTCTCCCGCGGCTCCCTGAAACACATCACCTTTTGCAAGCTCGCTAGGTGTCACAAGACAAGGCATTCCAGCATTATGAGCGGCCTCCATTCCGTGTCTTGTATCCTCAATGACAAAACAGTTGCGAGGCTCTACCCCACAACGCTGTGCTACCAGTAGATATACCGCCGGATCGGGCTTCTTAGCCTCCACATCATCACCGGCACACACCGTTGCCAGCGACGAAACGAGCTCCTCCCCCAGCGAAGCCTGAAGGACTCTCCCCGCAGCCCACTTGACGCACGCCGATCCAACAGCCAGCCCCACCCCGGAATCGATGAGCTGCTTAAAGAGGGGTTTCACCCCGGGCCGGAGAGCCAGATCTCCACGTTTGAGGGCATCTACAACAAGATCCACATACAGCTCCGTCTTTCGCGCATACAACGTCCTGCAGGTCTCTACATGATTTTCCACGGGCTGCGAGAGCCATGGGAGAATCTCATCGAACTTTGCTCCACCCATCATAGCAAGCCGCGCCTTGTAATCTTCCTCGCTCCACTCCCGCGAAAGGTTCAATTCACGAAACAGAGCATTGTATGCCCTTCGATGGTAATCCTCGGTCTCCAAGATCGTTCCATCGAGATCTGAGATGACTAAATCGATTGGCATGGCACTAGATGAGGGATTGATGGCAGCGTGCCCTGAATTCAAGAAATCGGTCCCGGTAGTAGCCCTCCCTCCCGCTCTCAGGCTCTACGACCTGAGACATTTTTACCATCCTGCGAGACCAGTTCCCAACAGGATCATGATGAAATCCGGCTGCAGCCAGAATCGCGGCTCCCATTGCCGAATGGGGGTGGGCTGGCATCTTGATAGATTTGCACAGCATATCAGCACGCACCTGAAGACTCCGCCGACTTCGGGATCCTCCCCCGGTCGCATAGACGATTTCTCCGACAGCTCCCCCTAGAGATTCGATCAACTCGAATACCAGCACCTCAAGGCACGCCAGCCCCTCTAAACAACCCAGAAAAAATCCTACTTCATCATCCTCATCACCTTCACAAAAGGGCTTGAAGGAAGAACTGGCAAACGGAAGGCGCTCACCCTGCCGGACTGAGGGGTATATGAGATGGCTGGTCTCTCTCCGTTCCTGTGAGCGCGCTTCCATTTCCTCGATACGATTTCCGAAACGTCGACGCACTATCTCTCCACCGGCATTCGACGCGCCACCCGGTAACCACGATCCATCCGGGTGCCGATGGCAGTAGATTCTCGATTGCTGGTCTTCGAGCTTTCTCTCACTGAGACCCTTGAACGCCATCGTTGTTCCAACGGTTGTTGACCAGTCCCCCGGACTGGCAGCTCCAGAGGCGTAAAATGCTGCATTCGAATCGGTCGCTCCACTCACAAGCACTACCTCCCGAGGTAATCGCCATCGCTTGCAATGCCTTTCACTAAGGAATCCAAATCTCTGCCCCGGAGCTACCACCTCGGGCAAGTTGAGATCCGCCAGACTGGAGGGCCACTTTCCAAGGACCGGGTCAACCCCAGTCTTCATGGCATTGGTAAAATCAGTTGGAATCTCAGGAGTTCCCGCCAGCCAGCTATTGACGAAGTCGGTCGCGTGGAGAAAGAGCACATCTTCCGGCAAATCAAGATGGCTCTGCATCCATCGAATTTTGGGCAGGGAAAAGGTCGGAGAGCAACTTCCTCCAAATACCTCACCACAACGATCTGCTTCCTCCGTAGCCCGCATATCATCATACAAAAGAGCCATCCCAAGCGGATTGCCATCACGGCTCACCGGGAGCACCGTCCCCGAGGTGCTATCCACCGCGACCGCATGTACATCACGATTAGCAGGATCAGAAAACAAGTGATCCATGGCACCCTCCAGCGCGAGAACCCATTCCCTGGGGTCTTGCTCCGAGCGGCCGGCCTCTCGTGCCAAGTTACGATTCCCCAGTTCATGGGAACTTTCCGATCGGATAGTGCCATCGTCCTCCACAAGCAGACAGCGCACGCCACCAGTGCCTAGATCAATTCCGAGGAAACTCATCGATACATGGATGGTATTGGCTCCCTTAAAGATTCAACTGCTTCTGCCGGTAGACTTCGTCAGGCCTTCCAGCGATGCGATCGATCTGATCCCGCGGCAGAAATACCGGACCTCCGAGAGATGCTGCGCCCTCAAAGATATTCGCTGCCTTGTCTGCCATGAATGTGCACGCGAGCACAGCATCAGCAGTTTTCCCAAGGGCAATGATCCCATGATTTTCCAATAAAATTAACCGCGGAGCCTCTCCGTGCTCATGGATGTATTCCCGTGTCTCCCTCTGGATCCCAAGCGCGAGCGGAAGGCCCGGATCACAATTCTCTACAAAAACTGAGGCCCGCCCACAGCATACAATCTCGTCGGGAAAGATCCGGTTCTCCGCAAAGTCACGCGCCCTGGCACTACATAGAATCTTGTTGGCAGCCTCTGAGTGACAATGACCCACAAAATCAACGCCATCGAGGGAGAGAAGCCAGGCATGAAACATCGTCTCGATACTCGGCTTTTTCGCGCCTGGGTCGCATCTACTTGCAAGAAGGATCTCATCAACCTCCTCGTTGGAAAATAACCGCTCGCTCTCCTCCATGAGCGTGAGCACCTTGCTCGAGAGACAACGAGTTACCTGATCGCTTCGCAAGTTCTCCAGACATGAGCCGCTGGCCTTGACCAGGAATTCATCATCCGAGATCCGAGCTGAGGTATTACCTTCGCCAAGGATTGCAAGTCGACGATCCTCCCTGCCAATCTCATGTGAAAGCCTCAGTAGCTCTTCAAGTGGAGTATTCTTCATGGTCTCTTCCCCTCAAGATGAGGAGGTTAACGCAGAACCCAACCATAAACCTTCCTGCTGGCTCACCGGAAATCTCCCACAGATCACTTCCCTCCTGGGAATGACCTCAATCCTTCGCGCGATCACGGGAATTTCAAGGCATTGGCCTCCACGATCAGGGAGGACTCCCCCATAAATTACCGGTCCCGTAACATAAATCTAAGAAGAGAGAGCTTATGCTCCGCCCACTTTCTACATCTGCGAGGTCTCACTCCGTTGCCCCAACAACAATCCGTATCTCTCCAACCTTAAATTGAGAGACCATGGAGAGCGATCACCCCCGCGGGGAATAGCATCGTTCCACCGCAAATAAGCCATATCGGTTGTACGACAATTCCTATCTATAACCTCAACTAGCTCCTTGATGGAGAACTCGTAGCCTTGCCAGATAGCGGACTAGGACGCCAATCACTCATAAATACCAGATTTTGTAGCGATCGCCCCGTAATACCAGACCCTTTCTCCCCACAATTCAGGTTGACCGGAAGCCCGAGAGAGCCTATTACCCGCCCCCCCACAGGGATTTTCCTGACCGAACTCCATTCCGATATGCGCACGAAGAGAAAGTTCATGAAGACGCATCTGACCCGCCCTCGCAAGGGCGGAGCCGCGAGGCGGCGCCGTCAGGCAGATCATCGTAAGCGCCTTGTCGCGCTCGGAGTCGATCAGGCAGCCGTGGATGGAATGAATCAAAAAGAGGTCCGGACGATGCTCAAATATCCCGCCAAGATCGGGAAAAGCTGATCCGCCCTACCCTTCGACAAGCTGGCTCGCTAAGGGCCTCAAGCCTTCCAATTGTCCGCATCTGAGATGCGGACTTTTTGTGAACTGAAGAAGTCATGCCCCGCGGGCGCGCTCATTTCATCATCTCGCCTCTGCGAGCTTGGGCCTCCTCACAACAAAACAGGCAAGGAAGAGACCCATCATGAACCCCCCAAGGTGTGCCCCATACGCAACATTGACTTCAGCACGCTCCATGAGGCGATAGTAATCGAATGAGATCCCAACTACTGTCAGGATGCCGAGATTAGCAGGGGGCACAGGCCGGGCCAGAGGGAATACATGGGGATCAGGCAATCGCCAGCGCACTGCCATCCCAAGATACAATCCCTCGAAACCCATCACCACTCCGGAAGCTCCAAGCAAATAGTGGTTCTCAAGAGGATTAAGAAACACATGACCCAGTGATCCCGATACCGCCGTCAGGAGGCATACCGCCACCATCCAGCGTGATCCCAGAAGCTCCACGGCCAATGCCCCAAAGATCCAAAAGAACAGAAGGTTAAATGCCAGATGGCCCGCATCTCCATGCAACATGGTATTGGTAACGAGGGTGGAGAGAGTAGACACGTCATCAATAGTCGCCTCTCCCGAGCGGACCGCCTGCCAGCTGGTAGTGATCTCTTTCGGGACAACCATGAACCGCTCATCGGCCCCATCGGGACCGAAAGTCTGGAGACCCAGAATCAGGCACATCACCAGGATCATGAGCAGGAGCAGCCACTGCTTCTGGACTACCTTGTGTTGATACCATTTCATCGGAGAGAGTCTTAACCTACAACCTCGGTATTGACGAGAATGCATGAGGGGATTTCATCTCCCCTCCTTATTCCAGAGCGAACCGCGCACGGCCTCCCGCAGGCACTATTCCGTTCCAACGAAGGATCAGGGTGTCGCGGTCCACCCAGCTTAAATTATAGGATGAAGAATTTGCGATCTTGCCATCAATCCTTACAACAGGCAGCCCCACAAACCCCGGTAACACGAACTTTATCACGGGATCTGTCCGGTCGTGGACCCCAGCGCGTAACTCTACCTCTCTTGCTCCGCGAACGACATGGCATCCCTCCCCTTCATTATACCCATCAGAATTCAGATCCCCTGAATCATCGATAACGAGTTCTCCTTCATGGATAACAAGATTTGCTGGATGCTGATAACTGCCTCGATACTTCTCCGCGAGATCGGGCTGTTCAAGAAACGTTGGCATGATCCGCAGCTGTAGAGCCATTCTGGCGCCTTTCCCGCACTCCTCGCAGGAAACTCTCCTATGCACGGAAAGCCTCGCATCAGGAGGCACTTGGGTAATCAGCCGACCCCCTGCAGCTCCTGGCAAAAGGAGCAGGTCATCTGACACTGCCCAATGTCTGCCCGCAAAACCCAACCGCGACAATAGCAGATGCGGCCCCTCAAAGGTAACACCAGCTTTTACAGGCAGATTCCTCGTGGGACTTATAACCCGCCAACCATCAGAAGTATGAATAAGGGGAGTCGTGAGCAGGAGCTCCATTCTGGGCTGATCCCGCAGTGCCCCCTCCGCTCCGACAAGAACGAAAATCTGACCATTTGGATAAACCGTATATTCCTCAAATCTGGGGAAAGGGAGAGACAAACTGCGGCTCCGAAAACGAACTCGTGCAGAAGAGCTCTCAAGGAGCTCAATCATTACCGGATCAGGCGCGGGCGAGCTTGAGGACCCAGAAGGATCCATGACTTCAAGAAGAGACCCTCCCGCGAG
Organism: Akkermansiaceae bacterium UBA4145; assembly: GCA_002380675.1. GTDB lineage: Bacteria > Verrucomicrobiota > Verrucomicrobiia > Verrucomicrobiales > Akkermansiaceae > Roseibacillus_B. Next base: position 4,527 of record DFWB01000024.1, on the reverse strand, counting down.
CAAGTTCACAGTCCTGAATGGGTCCTCCCGAAGATTAAACCACTGTGTCACCACCCGCCCCTTCTCCGCGATCCGCTGTTTTCCCTCACCTTTACTCGCTGTGATCCGAAGTTCGAAAGATCCGGGCGATTCCACTGAGAGACAAGCCGGCTCATCTCGAATGACGAGTCCCATGACACCGCTCTGGCTCAGGTCGCGCTCCTCTATAAAAGCCTCTGCAACTTTGAAATGCCGGGAGTCCAGATGAGGGTCGTGGCGGATTTCTTCCAGCAGACTCACTGCCCAGTCCCGCTCACCAATTTTCATGTATATTCTCGCCAGCCGAGCCTTCTGATATGCACGCAGGCCTGCCCACTCTCTTGAGCGAAGCTCCGGCAGACTATCTGTGAGAACCTGAATCGCTCGCCGACCTTGCCCCGTCCGTGACAATAGCTCTGCCATTACCAGACGTATTTCAACGCGTAGCCGAATATGTGAATGCCTGCCCTCAATACCCTTGAGAGCCTCCTCAAGTTGCCGAATCGAGTCTTTGCCCCCCTCCTCGATCGGAATTTGCGCACGTTCGAGAGCGGTGGCAGCCAACCAGAACTCACGGTCGCGCGGCAAGAGCTCGGCGTCATCCCCTAAAGAGTCCAGCAGACTCAAGGCGGCAGCACCTTCACCGAGGCCGACAGCGGCCCGGAACAATCCGAGCATTGCGTGGGGGCGAAGAAATTCGGGCCCTCTATCAACAACCATCCTGAAGAGGGTGTGAGCCTTCTCCCACCGACGCTCCTCAAGATGTTTTTCAGCCGTGAGATACTCTACCAGCTCCTCCCCCTGAGCCTTAGCCAAACCACAGCTGAGAACGCTCCAGAGGCAGAATGCGACAGCTCTCCTGCCGCGGCACTCCCTCGCGGCCAGAATCGCCCTCTGCACAAACGCGGCACCTTGGCTTTTCACTGTCTTGGGCGTTCTGCTCTCGAAAGAGTATTACGGATTTTTTTCTACGATGGCTGATTGCAGAAGAGCCAGCGTCGCCCAACTTCCGGCCGCCATTGAGATAAACTGGTCCTTCCCATGAGGATAACCACTCTCATAGTATTTCTGGAATGGTTTACTGCGGCTCTTTACGTGCCATGAGCCATCATCATGCTGGGTATCGATAAGAAAGCGTAGGCCTCGCCGAAAGCGTTTATCCATGACCGTGAGGAAACCCTCACGTCGCAAGGCGAAAAGAACAGAGCCTGTGGCGTAAGGATCACTTTGCTGGCTCTTCCCAGGCAACTGCGCCCAGCCTCCATCACTTCGCTGTAACTGAAGCAAATTCCCCGCAGCCTCGGCCGCCTTCTCACTGGCTCCCAACTGCCCAAGACCCAGGATTTGAAAGACCCGCTCCTCCGTCTCTCTTGGCTTTGTCTGCAACAGCCACGCCCGCGCCTTTTTCTGTCTATCCGCGATTCGGAGAGCCTGCTCCTCCGTGCCGAACTGGTCAATCGCCTCAAGAGCAAGATAAGTAGCCGTAAAGGGACTGAACTCCGTCGGGGGGCGATTCGTATTACTCTTCCAATGATCCGCTTTCTCATCTCGCACAAGATAACCGCTCACAATTCCGGTGATCTCATCTGGTCTCCACCCCGCTTCCTGAAGCATCCAAAGCGCATACCCGGCTCTGGTAAATCCGCCTCCCTGCCCTCTGCCATCAAGATAACGCTCCTTACCCACTTTCAAGTCAGCCAGAGTGTGCTCCAGCTGCTCCCTGATATTATTTTCATCAATAACAAATCCACGTCGACGCGCCTCAACAAGAGCAACAACCGGCATTGCGTGCCCGTGGCAGGTAAAGCAACCACGATGTTCACTTGTCCCAATCGTAGTTTTTTCAAGGAGAGGAATGGACTTGTTAATCGCAGATCTCACTTCTTCCTCCGACGGCTCGATTTCTGCGCCCGCCAACCCGCTCCCAAGCGAAACCACCACCAGAGACATTCGTAATCGCTCTCGTATTCTCATCTCGTTGTCCGGCGGGAAACGTTGACCACCCCTCGCGCTACCGGGGACTGCATTATCTTACTGTTCTCCACTTCCGGATCATATCTCCCGTGGCCTCACCTGTCACCATGCAACCCGTCGAATGACACAACTTCCTCCCTGTTCACAGAGAGAGGGCCCGCCACGCTTGTCCAAAGCGACAGGGTCTGCTGTGCTGGAGCCCGTCATGAACCATTCCCTCCTCTCCCTTTGCTGCCTTGGAGTCTTTCTGCTCCCATGTGCTGTAGCTGACAAAAGGCCCAACATCATCTTCATGTTTTCCGATGATCATGCCTGTAATGCGATCTCAGCGTATCCTGGAGGCCTTTTCGACAATATTGCTCCCACCCCGAATATCGACCGGATCGCGAATGAGGGCATGCTTTTTGAGAATTCCTTCTGCGCCAATTCCATCTGCGGCCCTTCCCGCGCCAACATCCTGACCGGCAAGCACAGCCACCTGAACGGTTTTCTCGACAACAACTCGTCCCACTTTGACGGCCGGCAGCAGACCTTCCCCCAGCTCCTCCGCGATACCGGTTACGAAGTCGCGATGATCGGAAAGTGGCACCTGCACTCCAATCCCATTGGATTCGATTTCTGGCGTATTCTCCCGGGCCAGGGCGCCTACTACAACCCGGACTTTATTGAGATGGATGGAAGCCGCAAGCGCTACGAGGGCCATTGCAATGACCTCGTCACCGACTTCGGACTGAAATGGATCAAGGAAGATCGAGACAAGGACAAGCCCTTCGTAGCCATGATCCAGTTCAAGGCCCCTCATCGCAACTGGTCCGGAGCTCTGCGGCATCTCGAACTCTTCAAGGGTGTCACCATGCCGGAACCCGACAGCCTCTTCGACGACTACGCCGGCCGCAGCAAGGTGCTTGCGGAACATGCCATGGGCATCGACAAGCACATGTACTGGGGCCACGACATGAAATTCAACGGGCCTAACCTCTTTCCCGATCACTTCTCAAGTGGCATAGTCAATCGCCAGTACCAGCGGATGAACGAATCACAGAAGAAGGCATGGGACGCCGTCTACGAGCCCGAAAACCAGAAGTTCATTGCGGACATGAAGGCAGGTAAGCTCAGCAAGAAAGACATCGTGCGCTGGAAATACCAACGCTACATCAAGGACTATCTAAAGAGCATCGCCAGCGTAGACGAGGGCGTTGGACGCGTCCTGAAACACCTCGACGAAAGCGGCCTGGCTAAGAACACCATCGTGATCTACTCAAGCGACCAGGGATTCTACCTCGGTGAGCACGGGTGGTATGACAAGCGCTGGATGTTCGAGGAGAGCTTCAAGATGCCCTTCGTCATCCGTTGGCCCGGCGTGATCAAGGCCGGCTCCAAGACCAAGGCCCTCATTCAGAACATCGACTATGGCCCGACCTTTCTGGACGTCTGCGGCGCCAAGACTCCCGCCGATATGCAGGGCCACAGTATCGTCCCACTCCTCCGGAACGGCGGAAAAAGGCCCGCGAACTGGCGCGATGCGGTCTACTATACCTACTATGGCGAGAGCACGCACCGGGTGGCCGCCCACGACGGCGTGCGCACCGAGCGCTACACGCTCTTCTACGTTCCGAAATACAAGGAATGGCAACTCTTCGACAACGAGAAGGACCCACAGCAGATGAAAAGCGTTCATGAGGATCCCAGCTACGCCGAAGTCCTGAAGGGCCTCCAGCAGAAGTATCGCGACCTCAAGAAGAATTACCGCGCCCACAGCGCCATCCTTCCCGACGATCGCCTCGGCCAGGAATGGTGGAAGAACCGCCATCTCGACATGAACAAGAAAGCAAATTCCGGGGCCCACGACCTCCTCTTCATTGGCGACTCCATAACTCAGGGCTGGGAAGGCTCTGGGAAGGAGATCTGGCAGAAATACTACGGGAAGCGCAAGGCACTCAATCTCGGGATTTCAGGCGACCGCACCGAACACGTCATCTGGCGCCTCAACAACGGCAACCTGCGCAGGCAACAAAAAGCCAAGGTCGCAGTGGTCATGATCGGCACCAACAACACGGGTCACAGTGAGCAGGACCCCAGCGAAACGGCAGACGGGGTAGAGAGAATCCTCTCCATTCTGCGCGCCCGCTGCCCGAATGCCAGGGTCCTCCTCCTCGGGGTCTTTCCCCGCGACGAAATGCCAGATGGAAGGAAGAGAGGTATCAATGACTCCCTTAACGAAAAGCTGGCTGCCTTCCACAACGGCAAACGTGTCCACTATCTGAACATCAATGAGCGGTTCCTGGATGAGAGCGGCCGACTTCCGAAGGAAATCATGCCCGATTTCCTGCATCCAAGGGAGAAAGGTTACGCAATCTGGGCCGAGGCGATTGAGGAAAAGCTCATCGAACTTGGGCTTTAGACAACCTCAACAGTCTAACAGTAAGAAGCGAGCCGGTATTTGGTTCGATATGTAAAGAGACCGTGGGTCGTAGTCTTTGTCGTCATTTCCCCGAATCGAAATGGCCCCTCTTGCTGGACTTTCCACTCACTTCG
>DFWB01000322.1:24617-26488 GCA_002380675.1 Akkermansiaceae bacterium UBA4145 | reverse complement strand
GCCCGTGTCGGATCCAAAGTTTCCTTGCCTGAAGACGCGGAACTGCTTGGCAGGCTCGCAGGTGCGGGTTCCGCCAGTGCGCGTCGAATGGCTGCAGCGGGAGCGGAGGCTATCGGGGAAGCGGGGATGGGTATCTTGCGGGATCTCCTCGAGGATACGGAAGGGTCGGTTAGGATGCAGGCGGCGGTGGGACTCGCGAATCTGGGGCAGATCGCTGGAGCACGCGGCTTGGCGGAGTTTCTGGACTCGGAATCAACGGTGGCCCGTATTCGCGCGTGGGAGGGGTTGCAGGCCTTGACTGGCAGGAATTTCGGTTACAGTCCCATCGACCGGCCAGATATAAGGAAGGCTGCTTTACAAAAGTGGGAGGAGTTTCTCAAGGGAGAGTTCGTGCTTAAGGGAAGAGTGGGCGAATCGAGGGCGATCGCGCTTTTCGATGGTAGAAACCTGACCGGATGGACGCACTACCGCAGAGGAAATGAGGTCGCACCCAATGAGGAGACTTGGAAGGTAGAGAATGGGGTCCTGCGTTGTCCCGGGGAAGGGCCGGGTGACCTGCGAACCAACGCGGAATTTGAGGATTATGTCCTCGTGGTGTCCTACCGGGCCTCGCAACCGGGAGCGGATGGCGGAATCGGGGTAATGATGACTCCCCGGGAGGGGCAGCCAGCGGTTGGTTTCGGGAGGGACGGGGGAGATTACCTCGAGGTGCAATTATTGCCGGGCCGTTCGGGGGATCTCTATAAGATCGGGGGGTTTCGGGCAAAGGTCGAAGGCAAGGAACTCGGCTTCGCTCAGCGCCGAATGAGGGAGGTAAAGGAGCCGTTGAATGAGTGGCATGAGATGCGCCTTGAGGTTCGTGATGGCTTGGTGAAGGTCTATCTCAATGGCCTTCTCGTGAATGAAGCGGTCGGGCATGAGAAGCCGGGACGAATCCTCCTGCGGGAAGAGCAATCCAAGTTGGAATTTCGTCAGATCACACTGCTTCCGGTAGGACATTGATCCCGGACAAGAAAGAGGCAGCCTGCCGGAAGTGGAGATCGTGGAGCCCTTTTTGACTAAGGTTTCGGTAATTCAGCGGGACCTGGGATCTCATTCCGGCAGAGGCTGCCTGTCTGTATTCCTAACCGGTTCGTCCGGTGGTAATTTCCAAAAGGTTCCAAATTGTGAATAACTCCCTTCGTTTTTTTAAGGGAGATGAAATTTACGAACTCCTTTATTGCATTGGGAGAAGTCAACTGGCCAACTTAAACCCATGTCCAGCACGAAGAATGTCCTCGCAGAAGGGATTGAGATTACCGGGACGATTAAGTTTCAGAATGACATGATCATTGATGGGAAAGTGGATGGGGAAATAAAGTCCGATCAAGGATCGCTGACGATCGGCGAAAATGCTCGGATCAAGGGAGACATTAAGACCGGAGAGGTGAAGCTGTTTGGGAGAGTAAAGGGTGCGATTCGTGCTGAGAGGTGCGAGCTGAAAGCGAACTCGAAGCTCGATGGCGATATTACGACAGGAAGTCTAAAAATGGACGAGGGAGCTATCTTGTCCGGAAAGATGCAGACCGGCGGGTAGGTGCTTTCCGGTTGGGAAGCTGATGGCGGGGTGAGCGGGGCCTTAGTTGTCCCCGCTTCGGACGGTGCGAAGATAGTCGACCAGTGTGCTGATGCGCTGGCTCACGCTTTGCTCCTCGAGCAGAGCTTGTCTGACGTCGGAATCTTGGACGAATTGCTGAGAAACAGCATCGGCCATGACCTCCGGTTCTGGAGCACGGTCGAGGATCTTCCTGACCTCGGAAACAAGTTCGTCCGGCAGGCCGAGAAGAATGGCTTCAACGGCTTCGCGAAGGCTCCGAGTTCTCTCGCCGATA
>DFWB01000322.1:20547-24250 GCA_002380675.1 Akkermansiaceae bacterium UBA4145 | reverse complement strand
AAGGGTTTTTCTCCCAACCACTCGACGAAGCGGACCCGGCAGAGCCCATGAAGTAACAGGTTGGAGCGACCCTCGTGATCCTCGCGGGAAGCACGGATCAAGCCAGCAGTACCTACCGGAGCGGTGCAGGATTCAAGATTTGTGGTTTCCGTAGCGGTTAAGGTGCCAATGCAAAATACACAACTGCCTTCGACTGCCTCGGTCAACATCTGACGGTAGCGAGGTTCAAAGATGTGCAAGGGCAGGGCTCCATGAGGGAATAGTGTGCATTCGGGAAGGAGCAGCGCACCGAGGGTGTCAGGAATTTGTATTGGATCCACAAGAGCAGTTGGAGCAGGAAATGCTAAGGTAAGGAGAAGAAAGTTCTCTATGCGTTTACAGTCAAACTTTTGCCTGCAATCGTGAGGATGCAACTGTTTTACTCCAAAGTTCCCCTCGCATAAGAAGTAAGTTGCGTGAGTGGCTTGAATTTGCTCACTGATTCTATGAAGTTATTGGTGGTGCGAGTGTTACACCTTCTGAAGGTGATGGGGTTTGTCGGGTTTTCGAGTGGTCTCGGGGCACAAACTTTGAGTGAAATGTTGACTGAATGGGATCCTGCCTGGCCGCAGCGGGCTGGGATCACGGCAGTTGGTTATTCGCAGGAACAGAACTATGCGTTGGACAATTTCACGATCGACTTACCTATTGAAGTTGACCCAACACTCCTACTCTCGGAGATAGAAAACGACGTGTCCCAATGGGGAACAAAGGCGGATTTCTGGATTCTACCCTTCCTGAATGTTCATGCCATGGTTGGAGTGGTCGATGGGCAGACGGGTGTGGGGCTGACGCCGGCAGCGGTTGAGCTGATCGGCACTGACCAAATCTCCGTCAAATACGATGGCACGGTATATGCGGGTGGAACAACCCTCGCTTACGGACAGGACTGGTGGTTTTTATCTGTTACCGGTATCTATGCATACACCGATGTCAAAGGGGATATAGAGTCGATACCCAGCTGGATGATCATGCCGAAATTCGGTGTGCGCCGGGAGGCTTTAGAGCTCTGGTGCGGCGCCACTTACCAACGTGTCGCAGAGCGTCAATCGGGGGTTTTTGATCTGGATGGTCTCGTTCTCAATTATGATCTAGAGCTCGAGGCCGAAGAGGGATGGAATGCCCAACTTGGATTCCGTTATAGATTTTCGGACAACGTGTTGCTCACTCTTGAAGCCGGTTTGGGTAATCGAAAGTCCATGACTGGGCATCTCGAATGGAGATTTTAGATCTCTCCACAGGTGGGGTGGGCTCAGGACCTCCTTCTCAGACAAGGTGATTGGGAAAATCGGTAACCCGTTCGCAGGCCAGTTGTTCCATAACCTGTTGGAGCTGCCGCTTAATCATGGAGATGGTGTGATCGCCACCCGAACGCCCGAGCGCGCCCACGCCATACATGAAAGAACGCCCAAGAAAGGTGAAACGAGCGCCGCTGGCCAGAGAGCATGCAATATCAGGCCCTCCTCGCAAGCCGCTGTCGATCATGACGGTGAGTTTGTCTCCGTAGGATTCGGCGAGCGAAGGAATCGGCCTGATTGTCGATTGTCCTGCGTCGAGTTGTCTTCCACCGTGATTCGATGCGATAATTCCGTCCGCCCCTAAACGGTGAACCTTTTCGCAGTCCTCCTCGTTGACGATACCCTTGACGACGAGTTTTCCGTTCCAGCGATCCCGGATAGCCTTAATGCGGTCCTCGTTCAATCTGCCCGAAAAGGTCTTGTTCATAAAGAGGCCGAGATGCTTCATGCTGAGACCCTTGGGGATGTAGGGAGTCATTGTTTTGAATTTAGGCACTCCTGCGGCTAGCTGTGAAAAAGACCAAGTGGGGTGCAGCATCATCTGAATGACATTCCTCGGAGTCATTCGAGGAGGAATAGAAAGACCATTGCGAATTTCCTTGGGGCGATACCCGAATGTCGGAGTGTCAGCGAGAATGACGAGAACGGGGCAGCCCGCAGCGCTGGCCCTTGCAAGGATCTTATCTCTCAGCTCGTCTTCTGCCGGGTGATAGAGCTGAAACCACGCTTTGCCCCCTGTGATTTCAGAGACCTCCTCGATACTGGCGGTGCCAACTGTGCTGAGAATAAATGGGATATTATGCTCCGTTGCCGCCTTGGCCAGAATCTCGGTAGAGCGAGGCCACATCAGGCCTTGAAGACCAATGGGAGCGATGCCGAAGGGTGCGTCATAAGTCTGACCGAAGAGCTCGGTGCGAAGATCAGATCCCGCGTAATCCCGAATATAATAGGGCTGCAGACGAATATCGCGGATCTCCTCGGTGTTGCGTTGCAGGTTGATATTGGAATTACAACCACCCTCAAGATAGTCAAAGGCGAAGCCCGGCATGCGGCGCCGGGCCTTGTCTCGAAGATGTTCGATGGAGGGGTGTCTTGAGTTAATGGGCATAGGGCGCAGGTTTGCTTTTACAGGAGGCTCTCAAATCGCTGGAGGTTATCCTCCCAGGGAGTTGGATCAGAAGGAGAGAAGATCTTCAGAGGAATGGATTGCCTGATAAGCTCTCTTCCCGCAGCAATGTCGGGAAGGTCACCTGTGGCAACCATCTGGGTTATCAAATTTCCGCATGCGGTAGCTTCGATGGGGCCTGCGTGGACAGGAACTCCACAGCACGTGGCGATAGATTGAGCAAGGAGCTCGTTTTTAATGCCGCCTCCACCCATGTGGATTCGGTTCAGGTTCTTGCCAGTAATTTCTCGTAGCTGGTCGAATCGCACCCGGTGCTTGAAGGCAACGCTTTCCGCCACCAGTCTGAGTATCTCGCCTTTCCCTTTGGGGGGCTTCTGGCCGGTGTCTCGACAAAGTGCCTGAATTCTTTCAGGCATGCCGCCGGGTGCTTTAAGTGCATCGTGATCCGGATCCACAAGTGATCCGAAGGCCGGGGCGTTTTCCGCGAGCTCATCCAGCTCCGCGTAGGATGATTTATCACCTTCAGAGCGCCATTGACGTACGCACTCCTGAAAGAGCCATGCCCCAGAAATATTACGAAGGAAACGCGTGGTGTTTTCTACACCTTGCTCGTTTGCCCACCCGACACGGAAAGCTTCCTCGGTGAGAATAGGATCGCTAAGCTCGGTTCCAATAATTGACCACGTGCCCGAGGATATAAAGGCATAGTCACCGTCTCCGGGAATGCCGGTGACCGCAGCACCTGTGTCATGAGTAGTGGTTGCGATCACGGGAAAATCCCCGCCGAGGTTGGTCGCGACAACCTCTCGAAGGTTGCCTAGAGGTGTGCCGGGCTCGACGACTTCACCAAATATCTTTCGGGGAAGCCCCAGTCCGTCAATCACGTCCCACGCCCAATCCTTGGTGATTGGAGAAAACAGCTGAGTGGTGGAGGCGTTCGTGCGCTCTACAGAGATGCGACCCGTGAGCCAATAAGCGAGCAGGTCGGGAATCATGACAAAATGGGAAGCATTCAAGAGAGCGGCGCCATCCCTCACGGCTTCGCTGAGAAGCTGATGGGAGGAATTGAGGAAGAAGGGCATGATTCCCGTCTCTTGATACATTTTGGCGTTCCCGTAGCGGCGCTCACATTCCTCCTCCATCCCGTCAGTGCGGGAATCCCGATATTGATGGGGGAGCCCAAGGAGGCGCCCCTGCGCGTCCAAGAGTGCGAAATCCACTCCCCAGGTATCAATTCCCA
>DFWB01000322.1:18000-20243 GCA_002380675.1 Akkermansiaceae bacterium UBA4145 | reverse complement strand
CTCCCCAGGTATCAATTCCCAGAGATTGAATCCTCTCGCCATATCTCGCGACCGCCAATTTGAGACCATGAAGGATTTCCCGGTAAAGGCCCACGACATTCCAAACCAACCCGCCGGGCAAATTGGTCCCGGGATTCTCGAACCGATGGACTTCTTCGAGCTCTAGATTTTTCAGGTCGGTTCGACCCGCCAAGAGACGTCCACTACCCGCTCCAAGGTCAATCGCGAGGTACACCTTATCGTTCATGGCTTTAGCGAGGGGTTAAGATCTGAGCTTCTTAGAGCTTCAGCAGGTAAAACATACCGGCCAATTGACAGGATTAGAAATACGTTTTTGAAGCGGAAGGGAGACTAAGTGGGGCAACACCTTAGCAGGGCCTCCGTCAGGCTTTCAACACTTCAATCTGCCGATTGGTAAGCGCGGCGATGAATCCCGGATCACTGTCCTCATTGGTTATGACAGTAGTAAGATCGGAGATTTCAGCGAAGAAGAAAGACGACTTGAGTCCAATCTTGGTGGAGTCGGAAAGGCAGTAGACATTCTCCGAACATTCGATCACTCGTTCCTTGAAGGATGCCTGCCGGGAGTTGGTCTCAGAGATTCCCCGCTCGAGGTGAATCCCATTACAGGAGAAGAACATCTTGTGGATATTGTGCTTACGCATAGTGGACTCTGCGGGCAGCCCTATGTAGGAGCGGGATCTCGGCTCGTAGATCCCTCCGGTGCAGACGATATCGATTCCCTCTCGATCTGCCAGGGCCGTAATTACATTATGAGCATTGGTCAACACCGTCAGGTGGAATCCCGGGAGATGTTCAACAAGGGTGAGAGCAGTAGAAGAGGCATCGATAAAGATGGTGTCATTAGGTTCGATCTGCTTTGCCGCCAGACGGGCAATGGCAGTCTTTGCCTCTCGATTCACTTGCTTACGCTCGTTGAGAGCAAGTTCCACCCGGCTTTGATTTGGGCGAACCGCTCCTCCGTGGATACGGAGGAGCTCACCCCTTAGCTCTAAGCTTTCGAGGTCTTTCCGCACGGTTTCGTCTGTAACCTCGAGTGTAGTCGCAAGATCCGTGGTTCTCACAGATTCCGTCTCCGAGAGCTTGGCGATAATAAACGATTGGCGTTCAATGGGTAGCATTAGAATAGGGTAGTGGACGAGGTTGGGAAAATCTTCGTTTGAGTTGGGAATATCTTGGAATATGATTGACTAGTCAAGAAAACCCAAGCATACCCGTGCTGATTTCTGGAAAATGCCAGTTGATTCCAACATTCCCCGGGCAGTCGTTGAGCATATGGTTCGCGAGCAGGTCTACGCGAAGCTCGGAGTGGCCCTCCCAAGCTCCGCGTCCGCTCCGAATGGTCTGGTTGTTAACGTCAGCGCGAGACACTGCCATCTGTCGCCGCGGGCGGTGGAGGAGCTTTTTGGGCCTGGCTACGAATTGACACCGATGAAGGGTCTCTACCAGACCGGTGCCTTCGCAGCGAAAGAGACTGTCACTCTTGTTGGACCGCGGAGTCGAGTCATCTCTAATCTCAGGATTCTTGGTCCCTGCCGGGAGTTCAATCAGGTTGAATTGGCATACACGGATGCCATTGCCCTTGGCTTTGATATTCCTCTTCGTCTTTCAGGGGATATTCAGGGGAGCCCCGGATGCATGCTTATGGGGCCCAAGGGCTTTTTCGAGATGCCTGAGGGTGTGATCCGCGCAGCGCCCCATGTCCACATGAGTCCAGAAGATGCCGCTTACTATGATGTAAGCCATAAGGACACGATGAAGATGAGAGTGCATGGCTCCTGCCCGGTGACTTTTGAGAACGTGGTTGTCCGAGTGGATTCCAGCTTCAATCTTGAGGTGCATATTGACACCGATGAAGGGAATGCCTGCGGGCTACAGACAGATACTTACTGTGAGCTTATTAAATAGCTCGCGAAACGATGAACCAAACAACCAAAGGATAAGAATATGAGACAAGCTCTCGGACTAGTTGAAACAAAAGGATACGCCGGCAACGTAGAGGCCGCTGATGCTATGGTAAAAGCTGCGGATGTCAGCTTCATCAAGCAGATCTCCATCGGAGCAGGATTCCTGACCACGATCGTGCAGGGAGATGTGGGAAGCGTAAAGGCGGCAGTCGACGCTGGAGCCGAAGCTGCTGACAAAGTGGGAGAGTTGATCAGCTCTCACGTGATTCCCAGACCTCATGAAGACCTTCTGAAACGTTTTGATCTCTCATAACC
>DFWB01000322.1:0-17597 GCA_002380675.1 Akkermansiaceae bacterium UBA4145 | reverse complement strand
GAGGCCTCCGATGCCGCGCTGAAGGCGGCAGACGTCTCGATGTTGGGATGGACAAAGATTGGAGCCGGACTCGTTACCGGGTTTTACGCTGGTGATGTCGCAGCAGTAAAGGCGGCGGTAGATGCGGGTGCGGAGGCGGCCTCGCAGGTAGGTGAGGTTGCCTCTACCCAGGTGATCCCTCGCCCTCACGAGGATCTCTCGAAATTGGTTGAAATGTAATCCCGGCTCTCCCCCGAAATCATCGTGAAGATTCTCGTAGCCAACCTTGGCTCAACGTCTTTCAAGTTCCGCCTGTTTGAAATGGGTGAGGATGAGGAGAGTCAGTTGGCAGAGGGTGGGTATGAGCGTATCTCTGATCATGGAGAGGCCATTCGTGATGCCCTCGTGTCGCTGGAAAACGATGGAGTCGCATCCCCGGGCGAGATCGAAGCGGTGGGATTTAAGACTGTGCTCGGACGGGGTTTAAGTGGGTGTGTGGAGGCCGGTGACGAGGTGATCGAAGCCCTTGAGGGTTTTGCCGACGTTGCGCCGGCGCATAACCCGGCCTATGCAGATGGGATCAGGCAGTTCCGGGAAATCCTTCCCGAAGCCCGTCGGGTTGCTCTTTTTGAGACTGCATTTTACCAATGGGTGCCGGAGGCTGGACGACGATATGCCATTCCTCAGGCATGGTATGATGTCGGCATCAGGCGGCATGGCTTTCATGGAGCGAGTCATAAGTTCATTGCCGAGAGATCTGCTGAGATGCTGGGACGTCCCGACGTTGCGAAGCTTGTTCGCGGGCTGTATCAGGAAGGGCCTCAAAAGTTGGAGCGTCCCCTTCGCGTGATATCCTGTCACCTCGGCGGAAGCAGCTCGGTTACAGGTATCCGAAATGGATTGGCGATCGGCACGAGCATGGGGTTCTCCCCTCAGAGCGGTGTGCCGCAGAATAACAGAGTGGGTGATCTTGATGCGGGTGCTTTGCCCTATGCGGCCAAGGCTCTTGGTCTCACGATCGAGGAGGCGTCTCAGCAGCTCTCTTCAGAGAGCGGGTTGCTAGGGCTTTCTGGTGTTGGTAACGATATGCGCGATGTGCGTTCAGCTGCGCTCGAAGGGAACCCCGAGGCTCAAATTGCGGTTGAGATCTTTGTTCATGAGGTTCGGCGATGGGCCTCTTCAATGCTTTTCGAGTTGGGAGGGCTTGAGGCCTTCGTTTTTACCGCCGGTATCGGGGAGAATAACCCATGGCTCAGAGCTGCTGTCTGCGAGGGCTTGGAAGGATTGGGAATAGTGCTCGATACAGACAGAAATGAAGTCGCTGGCGGTGGCGAAGCCAAGGTCAGCGGGGAGGAATCGCCAGTCCAGATTCTGGTTATACCAGCTAATGAGGAGCTGGTTCTTGCAAGAGAGGTTTATCAGAAAGTTACGAATTTAAATTAAACAACAATAGAACAATGGGAAAACAAGCAGTAGGACTTCTCGAGACACGCGGTCTGTGTTGTCTCGTCAGTGGCGTAGATGCGGCTCTTAAGGCTGCAAGCGTCGAGTTGACAGGACCGATGCGGAGCATAGGCAGTGGCCTTTGTAATGCAGTGGTAACTGGCGATGTGGCCGCAGTAAAAGCTGCAATTGATGCAGGTGCTGATACTGCGGCTAGTCTCGGCGAGGTAGTCACCGCGCACGTGATAGCTCGTCCGGACGAGGCAATTGACCCCGTGATTGTGGGTGAGAAGCCGGCTCCGAAGTCGAAATAGGTAAGGATCCCTGAGAGTAATGTTTCTCGCAGAGGTCATTGGTCACGTGGTGGCCACCAAGAAAGACGAGAGTATGGTGGGCCAGAAGCTCCTCATCCTTCGTCCAAAGCTTGTCGACGAGGCCGATCCGACGCAATTTCGCGATGGTTCCAATACCATTGTGGCCGTTGACACGGTTGGTGCAGGAGAGGGGGCGATGGTCATGTTCTGCCAAGGTAGTTCCGCAAGGCAGGCAGGCGGGCTGAAGCAGCTTCCTGTTGATGCCGCCGTCGTTGCGGTCGTGGACAGCGTCGATGTTCTTGGAGGTAAAGTCTACGACGGGTCGTAGGTCTTACTCAAAATTGGGAAAGGAACACTATGAGTACTAAGATTGACCAAGACATGCTCCGGGGAGTTGTGGAGAAGGTGATGGCAGATCTGGGGCGCCCGGTCAGCTCAGCTGGAGTTCCCGCTGCGGGGTCAGGCTCCGCCCCGCAGACCGCATCGTCTCCAGGAGGCAGCTGTGGCTGTCATTCTGGGCCAAAAGCAGGAGCTGGACACTTTGGTGTCTTTGATTGCGTAAACACTGCGGCTCATGCGGCTCAGGACTCATTTCTTCAATTGAAGAATCTTGGGTTGGAGGGGCGCTCTAAAGTGATTGAGATCGTCAAGAGTGTCTGTGCAGCCAACACGGAGAGCTGGGGCCGGTTTGAACTAAAGGAAACAGGAATTGGCCGCTTGGATCACAAGGTCGCAAAGTTGGAGATTATGGACAAGGTGCCCGGGGTTGAGTGGCTCCAGCCCTATGCTCTAAGCGGAGATAATGGGATTACCCTTGAGGAGTATGCCCCATTCGGAGTGGTGGGTGCCATTCTTCCGGTAACGCATTCGGTTCCAACCTTGACCGGGAATGTGATCAACATGGTCGCCGCGGGGAATGCGGTGGTCTTCAATCCTCATCCGGGTGGGGCTAAAAGCGCAGCGTTGGCTGCCCGGGAATACAACCGTGCGATCGCAAAAGAGCTCGGGATTGAAAACCTGATCTGCGTCATTGAAAGTCCAACGCTGGAATCTTTTGAGCAGATATCGAAACACGATCTGATCGCGATAATGGTGATCACCGGAGGGCCAGCTGTTGTTAAGGCGGCCATGACTTCTGGAAAGAGGGCTATTTGTGCAGGTCCCGGTAACCCCGTTGTAGTGGTGGATGAAACCGCAGATCTCACAGCGGCAGCCCAAAGCGTGATCGAGGGAGCTTCTTTTGATAACAACCTTCTCTGTATCGGGGAGAAGGCCGTGTTCGTAGTCGATTCGGTTTATAAGGAATTTATGGCATCGCTTGAACGTGCAGGTGCTGGAAAGTTGACTGGAACGCAGCTGGAGAAGTTAACGAGTGTGGCCTTTACCCAGAAAGATGATGGGGGTGGATGCTCCCACGCGGTTGTGAATCGCGACTTCGTTGGGGCCAGTCCGGCCCGCCTCGCTGCAGCTGCGGGTGCAAATTTCAGTGATCACTGTGAGCTGCTGTTCGCGGAGGCGGATGAGAGTCACCCCTATGTTCAGGAAGAGCAGATGATGCCGATGGTTCCTATTGTTCCAGTGGCTGACTTTGAGACCGCAGTGGAGCAAGCGAAGGTTGCGGAGCATAACTACCGTCATTCAGCGATTATTCACTCAACGAATGTGGGCCATATGACTCACATGGGGCGTCAGATGGATACGACGATTTTTGTGAAGAACGGCCCGTGTGTTGCAGGTCTCGGGCTGGGAGGCGAAGGGTATCTGAGCTATTCGGTTGCCACTACAACAGGCGAGGGAATTACAACGCCCAAAACGTTTACCCGGGTCAGGCGTTGCGTGATGGTAGAAAACCTGAGGATTGTATAGGTCGCGATGTTGATGTGTCGAGTAGTTGGGAATGCGGTTGCGACCCACAGTCATCCAAGTTTGAAGGGGTTTAGCCTGCTTCTGTGCAGGCAAGAGAACTCGGATGGAGAGTCTAATGGGGCGCCTCCCTTTGTTGCGATCGACCTTTTTGGTGCAGCGCTCCACCAGCGTGTTTTCGTAAGTACCGACGGAATTGGTGCGCGGGGCATCGTGGATGATGAGAGTTCGCCGGTTCGAAATTATATTCAGGGTCTTATCGACGAGTAATTATGCGGATTGGACAAGTTATTGGGAAGGTTACCATGGGGGTGCAGGATCCGGCTCTTCGGGCTACCCGCTGGCTTCTGGTCAATCCGCTTGAGGGAGAGCAGTTGAATACGGCATGCGATATTGAGCCTCGCATGACATCTCTGCCATCTCTGGTGGTTTATGACGATCTGGGGGCAGGAGAGACGGATATTGTGGGTTTTGTGGAGGGAGCAGAAGCGACCGCTCCTTTTAAGGCTCCGACCCCTATCGATGCCATCACTGTGGCAATTTTCGACTGGATTGAACATCACCCGTATCCTCCAGAGGACGACGACGATTAAAGAAGGAAGTATGAAAAAGGTATTTACTGGCAGAGATGTAGAGGGGCTTCTCCGGGAGGGAAAGGGCTTGGATTCGATCCCCGAGGGAGCACTTCTGACGCCTACAGCTAAAGATGTGATCAAGGATTCCCAATCCCGTCGCAGACGGGTTGAATCGGATGCTTCGGAGCCGGTAGTGCCAGGTATTCCCGACTATGAGTTCCGATGGGACCCGGGGAGTGATCCAAAATCTCCGGAGGAAATTGCAAGGTTCTTCCGCTCGAAGGAACTCACGGATCTTAAGGAGAGGATGGTCGACATTGGCGACCGGATGTGGAGAAAGAACTACACAGATGGGAATGGTGGGAACCTCACAATCAGAGTCGGGGATAATCTGGTTCTCTGTACTCCCACTCTGATCTCTAAAGGATTTATGCGGCCGGAGGATATGGCTCTGATCGATCTTGATGGAAATCAGCTTGCTGGGACGAGGCGACGCACCAGTGAGTGTCTAACTCATATGGCGATCATGAAGAGGCAGCCAAAGGCGAAGGCCTGTTGTCATGCTCATCCACCGCATGGAACTGCCTTTGCGGTCGCAGGTGTGCGTCCGCCCACCTGTATGATTCCAGAGGCTGAGGTCTTCCTGGGAGAGATAGGTATGGCGGATTACCAGACGCCGGGAACTCCGGCGAATGCCAAGGCTGTTGGTGAAGCAGCGATCGAGCATATGTCGGTTCTGATGATCAATCATGGAGTGATTACGTGGGGCAAGGATATAGAGGACGCCTACTGGAAAATGGAAAACACGGATGCTTATTGTCAGACGGTCCTGCTCGCCGCTCAGCTAAAGGGGAAAGATCTTCTGACCATCACTGGTAGTCAGGCAAAGGAGTTGATCGAGCTTCGGGCAAGTCTAGGAATGGAGGATAAACGTGCAGGTTGGAAGGAGTGCGAGCTATGTGATAACTCCGAGTTCCGACCGGGAGCGGTCTGCGAATTACCGGGAGGTCAACCCGGAGCGCCTGAGGGCGAGCTCGACGCGAATGCGGAGGAACTCGTAAAATCGCTGACTGAACAGATCATGGGCCAGCTGTCGGGATGACGGTGGTGTCATAGATTCTGGAGTGACAGTATGGGAGAGGTTGAGCTGGGAGCTCACCTCAGCGGCAAGATGTTACGGCATGATAGTCGAGGGCTGTCTGATATTGTTTTGCTCTAATTCCAGCATCCACGCCATGGGGCTTCGTCCGTTCGGGTGTTCACGTGTTTGAGATATTGGTCTTTTGAAGTAACATTTGTTCGGATGCGTTCGATTCTGCACATCGATATGGACTGCTTTTATGCCGCGATCGAGGTGCGCGATAATCCTTCGCTTAAAGGGAAGCCCGTGGCGGTGGGAGGAAGGGAGCGTGGAGTGCTCACCACGGCGAATTACGAAGCGCGGAAGTACGGTTGTCGTTCGGCGATGCCTACTTTCAAGGCCCTTCAGCTTTGTCCGGGCCTGATCGTGATGCCGACCCGGTTCGAGGTCTACAGGAAGGAGTCACGGAAAGTGAGGGATGTTTTCAATCGCTACACGCAGCTGGTCGAGCCACTTTCGCTCGATGAGGCTTACCTTGACGTTACGGATAATGACGAGTCAGGAGTGTCGATCGCTTCTCAGATCAGAAGGCGGATTGAAGAAGAAACCGGATTGACGGCTTCTGCGGGAATCGCACCCAACAAGTTGTTGGCCAAGATTGCTAGTGACTGGAAAAAGCCGAATGGGCAATTTGAGATCAAGCCAGGGGAGGTAGAGGAGTTTCTTGAGCATCTCCCCGTGAGAAGGCTTCATGGGGTAGGACGTAAGACGGAGGAGAGGCTTGCGTCAGTAGACGTTCTTACCTGTGGAGATCTACAGCGGATCTGTAAGTTTGAGTTGGCAGATCTATTCGGTAGCTGGGGCCTGGAGCTGTATGCGCTATGTCGTGGTATCGATAATCGGCCTGTAAGGATCGATAGGATTCGCAAGTCCGTCAGCAGCGAGAGAACCCTGAAAGAGGATGTGGAGGACTTTCTGGCTCTGGTTGATATCATGGAAGAGTTGAGATCGGGGGTAGAGGAGACAATTGTCACAAAATATCAGGAGCGGGTGATTAAATCGTTGGTAGTGAAGTTGAAGTTTTCTGATTTCACGCAGACAACAGCGGAACGAGCTCCGGAGGTGGCTGCCCAGAACCGTGGGACAAGGCCTGTCATGGAGAGCCATATTTGTCGCCAATTACTTGAAGAGGCCTGGGGTAGGAGTCAGGGGAAAGGCGTGCGGCTTGTTGGGGTTGGAGTCCGCTTCGCCGATGCGGACAGTAAGTCGCAGTTGCAGTTTGATCTTTGAGCTGCAGTCTTGACCATGCGAGACGGCATGCTCTTCTAAGGGTGTGGATTTCACCGAAATTGACAGGGAGGATTTCAGTTGTCTGCTCGAGGAAATAGGGAGAACGAGTATGCCGTTCGGAAAGTATGGACCCTCCACGTATCCACCCCGTGGGGTTCCCGTGTTTGATCTTCCTGCCGAGTATCTTGCATGGTTCGCTAAGAAGGGCTTTCCCAAAGGGCGTCTGGGGGAATTGCTCGCAACGGTCTTCGAGATCAAAGAGTGTGGGGCAGATGAAGTCTTTCAGCCGCTAAGACACCGTAATGGAGGGCGTTTCCGGTTGTCGCGTAAACCTTCTCAGACACTTGATTTTCGCTCAAACCCCGGGCATGAGTAACGAAGGGCCGCGTAAGATGCTATATTGATTTTTTTCCAAGGGTTCGATCTTCCGTGTGTCTCATAACAGAGGGAACGGTGCCCTGATATGATAGCAGCTTAGCCGTAGTCTTATTTTCATCATGAAACTCTATCTGATTCTTTTTGCGCTGGTTGTTGCCGGGGTCTCATCGCAATCCCAGTCCGGGCAGTCACCTGCTGAATTGCGAAATAAGGCTGGGGCTCTTGCGAAAGACGGTAACTGGAAGGAGGCGCTGGAGATCAGCCGAGTCGTTCTCGACACTGTGGATGACAGAGAGAGTGGGAAAGACCTTATGGACTCGCTTCGCTATCTACGTGAGTTGAGGAAGGTTGCCGATGCTGATGAGCTTATTGAAAGTGCGGTGAGTCGGCACTCCTCAAACTGGGGGCTGTTACGTCAGGCGGCAAAAAGTTATCAGCAGTTACAGCACTCAGGGTTTCTTTTGGATGGTGAATTTCGGCGGGGCTATCACAGAGGTGGTGGCTCCTATGTGGAGTGCATGGGGCGTGATCGGGTCCGGTCTATTCAGCTGGTGCGGCGAGCCATTGAGAACGTGGACGAGAATAGCGCGGGTGTCATCAGTGATATGTATTCTGAGCTTGCTGGGTATCTGGCAATGGGTCGAACAGGAGCTCAGAGGGTCTGGGCGTTGGGGGTTCTTACGAATCTGGTAGACCTTCCAGATCATGGGGATGAAGGGCGACTCTCCAGTGGGTCAGGTGCTCCGGTCGATATCAAAGGAATGCCTCTCGTGCTCGAGGTTCCTCAGTCCTGGGAGAGCGCGAAGAATGATGGGGAGAGGTGGCGTTGGGCCACTAATGAGTCAGTGAGGTTAGCGCCACAGAAAGAGCCGCAGGCCAAGGAGCAATGGGCACGTTTTCTGGTGCAGCATTACGGTGTAGGCACTTTGGCGGGATTCGGAAGATGGATGATGCAACAGGATCCGGATGAGGCGGAGGCGGTTTTGCAGGTCCACACGTTGAAGGAGACCGAGACCATAGCAAAGCTCGCGTCCGGGGTGCGGCGTTTTGATTTGGCCCCCGATTACCAATTTATTCCTCTTCTCAGGCGACTTTCTACGGGGAAGCAGTCAAACGCAGGCCTCGGGGATCAGCTCGTGCAGGTCTTGCTGAATCGCCGTCAGTATGCGGACGGGGCCCGAGAGCTGAAGAGGGTGATTGCCGCTCATGGCAAGGGAAAGGGCAATCATCGGCAGAGTCTACTCGACCAAATCGAAGGCGAATGGGGTCGTTTTGAGCATGCGCCGATGATGCAAGCCGGTTCAAAGCCGAAGGTCTCGTTTGTTTACCGAAATGCGGAGAACCTGAAGCTCACATTGCATGCGCTCGATATTGATCAGGTTGTTGATGATATATTCAAGCACCTAGAGGGGAACCCGAGAGAAATAAACGGCTCGAAATTGGATGTGGCGCGGATCGGTAACCGGCTGGTGAATGAAAATCAGAAAAAGTATCTTGGAGAGAGAGTTGATGAGTGGGAGGTCGGGCTTCAACCGAGGCAGAATCATTGGGACACGCGTGCCGAGTTGATTCTTCCGGTGCGGAAAGCGGGGGCTTATTTGCTTAAGGCTACTCCCGGCAAAGGCCCTGCTTCCTGGATTGTGGTCTGGATTGCAGATACAGCCCTGATAACTCAGCAGCTGCAGAAGGGTACATTGTTCTATCTTTCGGAAAGCAAGGCCGGGGCTCCGGTGAGTGGTAATCTCGAGCTTTTTGGATTCCGTGTTGAGCGCAGGGAGGGAGTGAAGGCCGTTCTCAGGAAGTTTGATGTTCAAACAAAAAGGATCAGAAAGAAGATCGGAGTAGATGGGTCCGTGATTCTGGCAAAAGGTGAACTCGATGCTGATTTTCAGTGGATGGCAGTGGGGCGCAGTGTTGCGGGAGGGCGGGCCTTGATGGGTTTTCAGAGCCACCGCTGGAACGATTTCCGGTGGGATGAGCTTAATAACTCAAGATCCTATGGAATTACGGACCGCCCGGTTTATCGGCCTGAGCAGAAGGTGCATTTTAAATTCTGGAGCAGGACGGCCAGATATGACCTCGATGATGTGTCGCTGTTTGCCAACCGGAAGTGCTCTGTTGAGATCCAACATCAGGCCTCTGGGAAGGTTCATGAACTGAAGAATTTGAGGACAGACGAGTTTGGGGGGGTCGAGGGTGAGTGGATCCTGCCGCCGGATGCGCGGCTGGGTGAGTATCAGATCTTTCTTCAGGGAGAAGTGCCTCGTGGGGGGATTCAATTCCGCGTCGAGGAATACAAGAAGCCCGAGTTTGAGGTGTTGGTGGAAGCACCAGATGAACCCATCAGGCTCGGTGAGGTCATTGAGGTGAAAGTGCGTGCAACTTATTACCATGGAGCTCCGGTTACGGATGGCAGGGTAAAGATCAATGTTCAACGGTTCAGTCACACTGATGCCTGGTTTCCCGAGGGCCAATGGGATTGGCTCTACGGAGAGGGATATTGGTGGTTTGGTCAGGATTACAGGGGTTACCCTGGCTGGAGTAAATGGGGCTGTATAGCTCCACGACCTCCTTGGTGGGGAGGCCAGCGATGGACTCC
This sequence comes from Akkermansiaceae bacterium UBA4145, assembly GCA_002380675.1. Classification (GTDB taxonomy): domain Bacteria; phylum Verrucomicrobiota; class Verrucomicrobiia; order Verrucomicrobiales; family Akkermansiaceae; genus Roseibacillus_B. The sequence continues at coordinate 8,075 of DFWB01000322.1, read as the reverse complement.
GCCGGAACTCGTCCTCGAGAAAGAGTTCGAGATCGAACCTGATGGTACGATCAAGGTTTTGATTGATACCTCTACAGCAAAGCTTGTGCACGGGGATATTGACCATCGATATGTCCTCTCGGCTGAGGTTGTAGACTCTTCCCGTAGAACGGTGGCAGGATCGGGGAGTGTTCTTGTTGCACGAAAACCTTTCAGCTCAAAAGTATGGCTGGATCGAGGTTATGCCCGGCCGGGAGACACCGTGAAGGCTGGCTACTCGGCTCGCACGCTGGATGGTCGAGCGGTTAAGGTCAAAGGCGAAGCGAATCTTTATCGAGTGACTCTAGATGCCGATGGCAACGTAGAAGAGGAGCGTATTCAGTCCATTAATCTTGAGGAAGAAGATCAGGGTGAAGGCGAGGTTCGCTTCAAGGCACCTTCTCCCGGGCAGTATCGCTTTTCTGTTCAGTTGACTGACGTGAAAGGCAATGTGGAAGAGGGGGCAACCGTTTTCGTGGTCCGCAATGTTGACGATGATGGATCGAAGAGCAGGTTTAATCCGCTTGAACTGGTCCTCGACAAAAGCGAATACCGGCCCGGGGAGGAAGCCCGCATTCTTGTGAATACAAAGCAGAAGAACTCCAGTGTGCTTCTGTTTTTACGAACGACGGGAGGGTCGGCGGAAGAGATGAGGCTAGTTCAAGTCCGGGGAAAGTCGAAGGAGGTCACAGTGAAGCTACTTCAGAAAGATATGCCGAATATTCATGTTCAGGCTGTGACGCTTGTGAATGGAGAGGTGATCTCAGAGGTGCGGCAGATCGTCATTCCTCCCGAAAAGAGACTTCTCAGTGTAGAAGTTCTTCCAGGAAAAGACCGAGTTAAGCCCGGTGAGAAGTCAACAGTGAAGATCCGATTGAAGGATCAGAATGGTGAGCCGTTTGAGGGAACGACAGCGGTTACGATTTATGACAAAAGTCTGGAAGCCATTGCAGGTGGCTCAAATGTGCCGAACCTCAGAGACTTTTTTTGGGACTGGACGCGTCCATTCTACAGGAGGGAAGTGAGACATTCACAGTCGTTCCATGGAAGCCAGATCGGAAAGATGAGGGCGCCTCGTATGCAGACGTTGGGGCGTTTTGGAAACCGGTTTTCCGGTAATGCTAACTTGGATGCAAGAAGTCAGCTCTTGTCGGAAAATGCTTCATTCGGAATGGCAAAGTCGGTCGGTCGGGCTGCTCCTGCAGCTATGGCAGACTCCATGGCGAGTGACTCGCTCGTGGCCGTTAACCGCGGTCTTGAACAGGAGGGTGGTCCAGGAGAAGCGGAGGGGCCGCAGGTGGTGGTACGATCGGAATTTGCGGATCTCTTAAAGTGGGCCGGTGGGGTGACAACAGACGAAAAGGGAGAAGCCGAGATTGAGGTGGAGTATCCTGATAACCTTACGACTTGGAAGGTGAAGATCTGGGCGTTGGGCAAAGGCACCCGGGTTGGAGAAGGCTCCGCAGAGGTAATTACGAGCAAGGACCTAATCGTTCGGCTACAGGCTCCCCGCTTTTTCGTCGAGAAGGATGAGGTCGTCCTCAGTGCGGTGGTTCATAATTATCGTGAGGATGCGATGGAGGTAGAGGTCACTCTTGAGCTGGAGGGTGGGGTGCTGGAGTCTATCGGCTCAAGAGGGGCAAATGTAGTGATCCCCGGAGGGGGCGAGCAGAGGGTTGATTGGAGAGTGGTTGCAAGAAAAGAAGGCGTTGTGATGATCCGAATGAAGGCTGTGGCACATGGGAAGAAAGGCGTAGTCGATGCGGTTGACGCCTCAGACGCCATGGAGTTGAAGTTCCCGGTCTATGTGCACGGTATGTTGCGCACGGAGTCTTGGAGCCGGTCTTTGCCACGTGAAAAGGATACATTGTCGATTGAGTTCGAGGTGCCCGAAGATCGGCGGCCGGGTCAAACGCGTCTCGAGGTTCGCTATTCACCGACTGTAGCCGGTGCGATGATTGATGCCCTTCCTTATCTTGCGTCTTACCCCTATGGCTCCACTGAGAATACGGTAAACCGATTCGTGCCAGCGGTTATTACCCAACGAGTTCTCCGGGATATGCAGATAGATCTTGCCGAAGTAAGGAACAAGAGGCTGAACCTGAATCCGCAAGAGATTGGCGATGCCCGGGACCGGGCTTCTCAGTGGAAGGTCTGGAAGGAGAACCCAGTCTGGGATGTTGAAGTGGTAGACAAGATGGTCAGTAAAGGTGTGCAACGGTTAATGGAAATGCGTAACCGAGACGGTGGTTGGGGCTGGTTCAGCGCCTATGGATCGCGGTCGTATCCACATACTACTGCGGTCGTGGTGCATGGGTTAATAGTCGCAAAGGAAAATGGTGCGTCCGTTCCTGCCGAGCTTCTCAAGGGAGGGATAGAATGGCTTAAGCGCTACGAGGAAGGTCAGGCCGAGATGATCCGATTTTGGAAAAAGCGCAAGAAGAAGACCAAGCAGCGGGCAGATGCTCTCGATGCTCTGATACGGAGGGTCCTTGGAGCTGCTGGTTCCGATCAAAAGGAAATGCTGGGGTTTCTTAAGCGCGACCGGGTGAATCTTCCTGTTTACGCGAAGTGCCTCCTTGGCTTGGAGTTGCACCGGATAGGCGCTCTTCAAGAGCGTGACGAGGTAATCCGGAATGTTGAGCAATTCCTGAAACAGGATCAGGAAAATCAGACGGCATGGCTTGATCTTGGAAACGGGGGTTACTGGTGGCGCTGGTATGGCAGCGAATTCGAGGCTCATGCCTGCTATCTTAAGCTTCTGGCGCTTGCAAAACCGGGAAGTCCGCAGGCCAGTGGATTGGCAAAATATTTAGTCAACAACCGAAAGCACGCAACGTATTGGAAGTCCACGAGAGACACGGCACTTTGTGTGGAGGCACTTGCTGACTACTTACGGGCCAGTGGTGAAGATGAGGCTGACATGGAAGTCGAGGTTCTTCTTGATGGAAAGAGCATCAAGACCGTGAAGATCTCAAAGGAGAATTTGTTCAGTTATGACGGTGTGATGACGGTGGCCGGAGACGTGCTGGGAACAGGAAAACACAAGGTTGAGTTGCGCAGATCTGGTAAGGGGGCGCTCTATGTCAACGTCTACCTCACAGTGTTCAGTAAAGAGGATTTTCTTCGAAAGGCGGGGCTGGAGGTCAAGCTTGAGCGAGCCTACTACAAGCTTGTTCCCGTGAAGGCATCGGAGAACGTTGCCGGGTCGAGGGGTCAGGCTCTTCAGCAGAGGAGGCAGAAATTCGAGAGAACGAAGCTTGAGCAGGGAGATGAGGTTACCAGTGGAGACCTCATTGAAGTTGAGTTGTCTATTGAAAGTAAAAATGACTACAGCTACCTAGTATTCGAAGACTGGAAGGCCGCTGGGTTTGAGGCAGTGGAGCTGCGTAGTGGCCATGGAGGAGGCGGCTTGAGCTCGTTCGTGGAGTATCGAGACGAAAAGGTGGCGTTGTTTGTCCGTAGTCTGCCCCGGGGAAGGCATAATCTCAGCTATCGGCTGAGAGCTGAGACTCCCGGGGTTTTTAGCGCCCTTCCTGCGAGGGCGGAGGGTTTATACGCCCCTGAGCTGAGGGGCAATTCCGACGAGATGAAGGTCACCGTGGGTGAGCTAAAGAGATAACAGTGCTCTGACAGGCCTCCCTGAATAGATACTAACTTGAGGCCAGGCTGGCCTCAAATTCGAGGTTGGGGTCGGCTCCGCGGCGTAAAGCTTCCTGATAGAGTTTAAGAGCCTCGTCCTTCAGGCCCTTGCGCAGATAAATAACAGCTAGATTGTAGTAGGGATCGGAGAGGGTGGGATCGATCTCGATGGCGGTCCGGAAGTGCGCTTCGGCATCGTCGTCACGTTCCTCGCGTCCAGCAACATTACCGAGGAATACATGAGCCTTGGCGTTACTGTCATCGAGGTTGACGGCGCGCTCCAGAGCCTGCTTGGAGTTGCCGAGGTCGGCGAGGCGATAATGGCAGACTCCAAGCATGAAGTGAGCAAAGGGGAGGTTGTCGCCACGGATTACCAGTGCGTCATTAAACGAGGAAAGAGCGAGGGGGATATCCTCATTTTTAACATGAACAACCCCCAGATTGAGCATGGTTTCCACATGGCCCGGATGCTGATCGAGAATGGATTCAAAGACTTCCCGAGCTGCTAGAAATCGCCCATTTGCAAACGCGCGCCGTGCAAGTTGATCCTTGATCGTGATGTTCTGCTGAAGACTTCTTGATGCGTCCGCTACCTCCTGCTCCTTCGGTCTGTCGTCAAAGATGAATTCGTCATCGACTTTGAATTCCGCAATGAGTCTGCTTTCCTCAGCGGTTAGCTGTAATTCCTGGTCGAATAGACCTTGGATGTTGTCGACCAGTGGTCCTTGTTGCTGGCCGATTTTACGAATCTCGGCCATGACGGCATCTTTCGCACTTTTCCTGTGCTCTTGGATCCGAAGCTGCCGGGAGATGATATCGCGCAACATTTCCATTTCTTGCCGTGCCTTCGGCCCGGCGTTCCCGTCCGCGAGTTCGTCCTGCAGTTCGACCCCGGCAGCTCTCAGCCGCTCCTCCATTGCTTCAAGGCGAAGTTTCTGAGAGGCGTTTTCACGCTGGAAATCAATAAGGCGCCCTTTAGCCTGAGCGAGATCTCTCTTTGCCTCGATGAGCTGGTCTTTGGTCGCATTATTATCAGAGTGAAGGGCCTTGAGACGCTCCCTTGCGGTGTTGAGACTCCGGCCCATTTCCATATTCTGCTTGATCAGCAGCTGGACACGCTCGCTCTCGTTGAGCTTCAAAAGGGCGGACATCTGATCGCGCTCGACAAGCAGAGCATCACGTTCTCCGCGAAGGTCCCGGATCTGATCTCTGGCCTCTCCAAGTTGCTGGTTGAGTTGGGCTGTCCTCGCCTCCAAGGCCACATAATTACGGTCCTTCTCCACCAATGCCGCTTTCATTTCCTTCATCTGGCGCCGTAGTCCTTCGACTACCTCCTTGGACGCTGACTGCTGAATGTTGACGACTTCCTCAAGGTCTGCAGCCCGCTTCTGCGCTGCGACGGTTTCATTTCGGGCTGATGCTAGCTGGGCGAGCGCTTTTTCATGTTGAGCCCTGCTGTCCTGTAGCGCCTTGAACATGGCGTTACGCTCGTTCTCAACTTTTGTGATCCGACGGTTTATATCGGCAAGCTGGCCGGAGACCGGTGCCCTCGCGACACGGTCCCGCTTCATCTCAAGCTGGCGGAGAGCCTCCCGGAGTCGTACTGAGTTGGCGTCGCGTGTCGACCGAGCTTTCTGGAGTTCGCTCCGATACTGGGATATCCGTTGCTGCAGAGCAGCCACCTCCGCCCTCCTGGCTGGGTCCAGCTCGGGTATCTGGAGGTCGCCAGCACCCGGAGGGGGTGTGCCGGCCTCGACGAGATCGCCCGTACGCATGGCCTGTCGGTTTCGTTCCGCGAGCGCTTTATCGCGAATTGCACTCATTGCAGATGTTGTTGATTCTGTGCGGCTCTTAACCAGCTCAGGCTTGAACTCCGGGTTAGAAAGAGCCACCGATCCAAAAAGCTGCCTCGCTTTGTCGTAGCGATTGAAGGCATCGAGAAACTTTCCGTCTTTTGTCGCTTTTTCGGCTTCGCGGACTGTCAGCCAAGCCTGAAAATAAATGTCTGATGGTTTGAACTTTGCATTTACGGGAGCCTGCGCGACCACAGGCAGGGAGAGACAAAGCAGCATGGTAGCGATCTTGAGGCAATCGCATGTAGATCTCAGAAGGACCATACGGGAGGGACAATAGGCCAGGAGAGGGTTGGGGAAAAGGCAGAATTGGCTCTCTCTAAACTCTTTGCTCCTTAGTCGTTTGCATCCATTTAGCTATCTCCTGACGAGACCTGCAATTCAGAATGTCGTCCTTGTTGAGCCAGCCCTTGCGTGCGACGCGAATGCCAAAGTGAAGGTTTTGGAATCCCTCAACGTGGTGAGCATCTGGGTTGATTGCGCATTTGACGCCCTTGTCGCGGGCTCGTCTCCACCACCGCCAGTCCATGTCCATGCGTTTGGCGGAGCAGTTGAGCTCGATCACAGTGCCGGTAGCTGCTGCGCAATCGATGATCTTTTCATGGTTCACGGCGTAGGCATCCCTGCGAAGAAGCAGGCGTCCGCTTAAGTGGCCCAGCATTGAAACGTAGGGGTTTTCCATCGCCTTGATAAGGCGCGCCGTCATTTCCTTTTCCGAGAGGTTGAATGATGCATGGACAGAGGCCACAACGTAGTCGAGCTCGGCAAGGATGCTGTTATCAAAGTCGAGGGATCCATCTCTCAGGATGTCGACTTCATTTCCGGCGTAGAGGTCAATGTCCTTCAGGGTGGAGTCCATGCTCCTGATGGCTGATACTTGTTGGAGTAGTCTCTCTTCGTTAAGTCCGTTCGCTTGAAAAGATGATTTCGAGTGGTCAGAGATGCCAAGGTAAGAGAGTCCAAGCTCACGGGCGGCCTCCACCATTTCAGCGAGAGTAGAACGGCCGTCAGATTCGGTGGTATGATTGTGGAAGGTGCCACGTAAATTTTCCTGTTCGACGAGGCGCGGCATTTCGCCCTCCATGGCGGCCTCAAATTCGCCTCTGTTTTCTCTTAATGGGGGTTCGATGAACTGGAGTCCAAGCTCTCTGTAGACGTCCTCTTCCTCGTGGAGGTTAGGTGTAGGGTCCGTCCGCCCAGAATTTTCAACTGGCTTAAGGTGGTACTCATTCAGGGTAAGGCCTTGTTTGAGGGCCTGAGAGCGCAATTCTACATTATGTTCCTTACTCCCGGTAAAATACATCAGCGCGAATGGCCACTCACTATTGGATATGGCCCGGAGATCGCATTGGAGGCCATTTTCCAGGCGTATTGAAGCCTTTGTCTGGCCATGAGAGATAATCTCATGAATGCCCGACAGTTGCGTGAAAAATGCAGTGAGGGCGTCTGGATTTGTGGTCGCTACCAGAAAATCCAGATCATGGAGGGTTTCCTTGCCCCGGCGATAGGAGCCGGCGATTTCTACCCGGCTCGCTTCGGGATGCTGCCTGAGGATGTTGAGAATTCGTTCAGCGTCTGGTGCAACTTCAGCAAGAAGGAAGTGTCCGGAAAATCGCTCGTAGTCTTCGATCGAGCTCAGGATTTTCTTTTCGGTTTTTGCTCCGAATCCCGACAAGGTGGCGACCTTGCCTGCTTCGCACGCTCGCCGCAAATCTCCGAGGGAGCTCACCTCAAGCTTGTCGTATAGAGCCCGGACCTTTTTAGGGCCCAGGCCCTGCAATTCAAGAAGTTCAAAGATTCCCTCCGGAAATTCATCTCTGAGATTCTGGTGAAAAGCTAGTTTGCCAGTGAGGGCTAGTTCGTGAAGTTTCTGCTGGAGAGCGTCTCCAATGCCTTTGATGCCGCCAAGGTCGCCATCAATGGCTCGGCCAAGGATATCGCCATCAAAAGACCGGACGATTTCGGCGCCGTTACGATAGGCTCTGATCTTAAATGGGTTCTCGCCCTTAAGCTCCAAAAGGAGGGCGATTTCTTCCAGAATATCAGCTAGATGATCGCGGGTAACTTCAGCCATGGTAGCAATCGCTGACAGGCTTAGTCCTTCAGTTTGCCTTTGAATATTTCCAAAGCTTCTTGAACTAATGGATCATCATAGAACGAGTCGTTATCATTCGGGGGCACGGACTCATCTCCTTCAGAGTCAAGAGGCGATGGCGGTTCTTTGGCGCTGCTGACCTGAGTGGAATCGTCGGCAGCGGAGACGGCAGGTTCAGGGTGGTTTTCAGGCGCTTGTTCGATGAGCGATTCAAGCTGATTTTCAACACCACGGTTTTTCTTTCGGGCACGGGCTGAGGTGCGTGTCGGGGGAGGCGTCTTTGGGAGAGCTTCCGGTGATTCGGGTGGGGCTGCCGCAGGGGCTTCAGCCGGTTGTTCCCGGGGGCTCTTGTTAGCAGAGGTCCCGGTAGTGTTGCCGACTTCAAGAGCTCTGATGACATCGCTGATCTGCACTTCGTCAAGTGATTGAACTGCCCGAATCAGGGCGATTTCAAAGTGGAGCTGTTT
>DFWB01000338.1 GCA_002380675.1 Akkermansiaceae bacterium UBA4145 | reverse complement strand
AATCGGCCATGCACCAAATACGGGATTCTGGCACCTCTGCGGAGACGCTACTCGTGATCTCGGTAGCAGCCGGACTTACCATCGAGCGCCTCGAAACTGAAATCGCCGGAGGGGGCAGGATCGTCCGCTCCATGCCTAACACCCCCTCTCTGGTTGGACAAGGTGCGGCTGCTTACTCACTGGGAAGCAGCGCCACCGCCGAAGATGCAAAAACCAGCCAGGAATTGCTGGGAGCGGTAGGGCTGGCCCTCGAAATAAAGGAATCTCTCATGGATGCCGTCACCGGGCTTTCCGGGAGCGGCCCGGCCTACGTCTACCTTTTTATTGAGGCCCTTGCTGATGGCGCGGTTCAAAACGGATTACCTCGTGAACACGCTCGTCGAATGGCAGCTCAGACTGTCCTTGGCGCGGCTGAGATGGTCCAGTCGACGGGGGAGCACCCTGCAGTCCTTAAGGACATGGTGACATCGCCGGGAGGCACCACAATCGCCGGTCTGGAAGCCCTTGAGGCTCACGCATTTCGAGCAGCCTGCATCGCAGCGGTCAATACTGCCACAGCTCGTGCACGGGAAATGGGGACCGAATAAGACCTCAAGTCATCGGCTCGCAAGTTCTGCGCGACTGCTACCTATCCACGTGGTTGATTTGTCTTTCTTAGGCGTCCAGAATCACATTGGTTTTTTGGGTAACGCCACTACGATCCTACTCATGACCGGTTTCCGCCGCTCCTTTCATCACGCTGGCTGGGGAGTATTACTCCTCGCGGGCTGCGCTACGGAACCCGAGCTCGATCTCCCCGTAGCTGGCACCCTCAACAACTCGGAAAATATCGCCAAAAAGACCTACCAGCGCGCAGAGTCCTTCGATACTGCTGGTCGGAAAAAGAAAGCACTGGGTCTTTACAGCGCGACGGCGGACCGGTTTCCCAATGCGAGCTTCGCACCTGCGGCAAGGTTCAGGCAGGCTCAACTTCTTGAGGAAGACGGAAAGGCTGATGAGGCCTTTGACGCTTACCAAAGCTTGATCACTCGCTATCAAGGATCGGCGCTCTACACCAAGGCCCGGGACAATCAGTCAAAAGTCGCTCATGCGGCCGCAGAAGGACAAGTCACCGGAAAACTCCTGTGGTTCAAGCCGGCCCTCGATATCAAAAAGATCGTCTCGATGCTCGAGACTGTAAGGGACAATGCTCCCCGCTCGCCCTCAGCTGCCAAGGCGCAGTATGCAATAGGGTCCGTCTACGAGGGAAAAAAATCTAAATTGAATGAGGCCGTGACCGCCTACCAGAGGGTAGTAGATGACTACCCGAGATCATCTCAGGCTCCAAGTGCCCAACTGAAGATTGGGGAATTATTGCTGGCAGGAGCGAGCAAGGGGAATCGCGATAACTCCAACCTCGACCGCGCTCTCCACACTTTTGAGGACCTACGTCAGGCTCACCCAAAATCCAAGTCAGCCGCTACAGCCGGAAATCGAATCTCAGAGATTCGAAACCGCGATATTCAGCGCACCTTTGACATCGGAGAGTTCTACTACAAGAAGGGCGAAGTAAATTCAGCAACCCTCTACTACAAGGAGGTCCTTCGTCAATCCAGCCAAGGCGAGCTTCATAACCGCGCTAAGGCCCGCCTGCAAAGCCTCGAAGGAAGCGAGTAGGAAGGTCGCCATGTTCAAACCCCAAAGGACAGCCCCAGCGCATGCCTTCCTGCCGGTTCTAGGCGCACTTACAATACTCTCTCTCGCCCATATCGGATGCAGCGGTTACCGATGGGGAAGCGCGAAACCTGAGCACCTCGCCGGGGTCAACTCCGTCTGCGTTGCGGTAGTCGAGAATAGCACCCAGATCCCCCGTGCTGCAGCACTCGCCACAAATAGCATTGTTGACGCTCTTACAAGAGACGGCACCTATATGATCACGAATATTGATCGAGCGGATGCTCATCTGCGGGCCGAATTAAAGAAGATCGAGTATCTTCAAGTCCGCTCGACAAGAGAGGACGCTTTGCGATCGGAGGAGCTCGAGATGAAGGTGCACTTGAACTGGTCGCTGGTGGACACGGATAATCCAACCACAATTCTTGCCCGTGGAAACACCACTGGAACCACGCGATTTTTTGTGGACCCAAATTTGCAGACTGCCAGGCAAAGCGCTCTTGTTGATGCAATTAAGAGAGCCACCGACAGTATGGTAGCAAGATTTACCGAAGGATTTTAGGATCCTCCGGGCTTCGGGCCTGCTCCGCCCAGCCAAAACTTGTTTGCTGTCCCGCAAGTCCCCACTGCGAAACAGGAAGAACAATAAGAGACGATCGTTCCTTTCTGGCCTTCCGGCCCGGTGGTCACTCCTATATATATCAGCCATGCCTGATGAGCCTGCCGCTCCCTCTATCTTCTTCGTCCCGACGCCGATCGGCAATCTGGCAGATATAACCCTGCGAGGCATCGAAACTCTGAACTCGGTTGACCTGATCGCCTGCGAAGACACCCGACATTCCCGCAAGCTACTGAAACACTACGAGATCGATAAAGCCCTGACATCTCTTCACGATCATAACGAATCTCGAAAAATTCCTGAAATTGTTGCCAAAGCGCAGAGCGGCGACCGGATTGCAGTAATTTCGGACGCTGGGACGCCTTGCCTTTCGGACCCCGGATACCGGCTAATCCGCGCGTGCATTGAAAACAGCATCCCATACGAGGTGCTTCCGGGCCCAAGCGCAGTAACCACGGCACTCGTCGCATCCGGACTCCCCCCCCTACCCTTCACCTTCGGAGGGTTTCTTCCATACAAGAAGGGAAAGCGACGGAGAGAACTCGAAGCGGCGCTCCAGCGCGGCCACACATCTCTTTACTTTGAATCCCCTCATCGACTTGTTTCAACCCTCGAAATATTATCGGAAATGGAACCTCAAGTGCACATTAGTATTCTCAAGGAATTAACTAAAAAATTTGAAAACATGTATGGAGGGCAAACCGTGAAATTGCTAGGGACCTTTACTGATCGTGAGCCACGGGGAGAATTCGTGTTGGCTATCGATCCAACAAGTCTCAGTTGATGAAGCCCTCACCTACCACTCACCCCGGCATTGCCGCCCCACGACGCACACGCCTTCCTCTCGTCCTGCTCACCAATCTTGGAGTTGCCCTCTGCCTCCTGGTGGCCGTTCCCATTATCTACAATGGCCAGCAAAAGTTCCTTCAACACTCCACCGCCGACCGAAGTTACGTGGAGGCCGCAATAGGAAGTGGCGAGGCTGACTTCATTCACAACGCCTTACGCACCACCGAGGTCGCCCGGGCGATGGCCCATGACGACCATGTTGCTACGATGGCTGTCATGCAGTTAACTATTGCATTTCTGTCGGCCCTCTTCTTTTTCAACGGCCTTTACCTTTTGCGCCTCCACCGACGATCTCGGCAGGCGCCCGTGGGCCCAGCCAAATGGTAAGTCCACTCCTCTCGGCACAGCCGTGAGGGGCTGAGATTTCTCTTGAGTCATTACTCTTGAGAAGTGGCTCAAAACGGCATGGAATCAACTCTCTGCCTGTCCTCGTAGCCACCGGCTCCCTGAGTCTCAAATGCTTGCCTTTTCTACCTGCTGGAACAACTCCCGCCATTCGGACGGAGAGGCTATGATTGCCGAGATTCTCGAACTCGGCGTTCGTGATATCGAACTCAGTCACGGCATGACGATTGCCAAGTTACCAGGCATCAGAAATGCGTTTGCCGGAGGCGCTTTTCGGTGTTGTGGCGTTCACAATTATTTCCCCTCTCCTACCGAAGTAATGATCGACGCTCCTGATGCCTATGAATTTACTTCCCACCGCTCCTTTGATCGCGCACGGGCACTGAAACTCACTCTAAAGTCCCTCGAGGTTGCCGCTGAGTTTAATGCCCAATATCTCGTTCTTCATATGGGATCCGTGCCCCGGATGCCCCACCAGAAATGGACTGGACGACTTACTGAGATGGTCCGGGAGCAACCGGACACCGACACGAATCATGAAAAATTTCGGAAGAAGTGCATAAAAAAACGCACCCGGGTTGGAAGGCTTTACTTTCAACGCGCCCTCGAATCTCTTGAAGTGGTGGCCGAAAAAGCGGCCGAACTTAAGGTCAAACTGGCGATTGAATCACGGTCAAGGTATGAGGATGTACCAACCGAGGAGGAAATGGTCCTGCTTCAGGAGCACTTCTCAGAAAATGAGTGGGTTGGGTATTGGCACGATTTCGGCCACGTCCAGCTAAAGCATAATCTTGGACTACTGGAACACGAGACGTGGCTGAAAACCATGCAACCTTATCTCATCGGATCTCATGTCCACGATGTTGCCTGGCCCGATCGCGATCACCGGGTCCCTTTCACCGGCACGCTCGATTACGACTGCCTGTTAAAGACGATCGCTCCCCAGACGCCCCATGTATGGGAACTTTCTCCGAGACGAAAAACCGACGAAATCCGTATGGCGCTACAATGCTGGAGGGAGAAATTCCCGGAAACAATAACGACCTGAGACCGTCAAGCCGAAGGGACGGCAAGCATCGCTGACTTTAGAGCAACCAGCCCGATGAGCCCATGATTGACTTCTCGTCCTTAAAATCCTCTCTCGATCAACTCGCTCATCAGGACATCTTTGTCGGAACATCGTCGTGGAAGTATCCCGGATGGATCGGCCAGCTCTACCAATCCAGCCGCTACGAACACCGGGGAAAGTTTTCCAAGTCTCGCTTTCAAGATTCCTGCCTCGAGGAATACTCCGAAATATTTTCTACCGTGTGCGTCGACGCGTCCTACTACCGGTTCCCATCAGAGAAACACCTCGAAACTCTGGCTGAAAAAGTTCCCTCTACCTTTCGTTTCGCTCACAAGGTAACTGACACTATTACTATCAAGAATTTTCCTGCGCTCAAAAGGCATGGGGAATTTGCCGGACTTGCCAACCCGTGCTATCTCAATTCGGATATCTTCCTTAAATCTTTCCTCTCCCCACTCGCCCCACACCGAGAGCAAACAGGCCTGATCATATTCGAATTTTCTCATTTTTACCCAAGGGATTATCGCTACGGGAGAGAGTTTGTTTCCGACTTGGACTCATTTCTCGCCACGCTTCCAACTAACGAATGGGACTTCGGCGTCGAAATACGTAACGCGTCTCTTCTTCAGAAGCCCTACTTCGACACTCTCGAGCGCCACTCCGTAGCTCACGTCTACAACCAATGGCAGCGCATGCCCGACCTCGCTGACCAGTTGAAGCTGCATTGGCCCAATCCGGAAAATTCACCCACTGGCTGCAGGTTGCTTCTGAAGCGTGGACGGAATTACAACAGAGCCGTCGAATCCTTTGCCCCCTACGATCGAACTAAGGAGGTTCAGGATAATGTTCGCCACGCATCGGCCCGCCTCATACAAGACCGGAAAGCAAAGGCCTCGGGCCGGAGAACCTACATCTATGCCAACAATCGACTCGAAGGAAATGCTTTAGCGACCATCGAGGCGATACTTGCGCTCGTGGATAATCAACCCCTTCGCCCCCTGCCACCGGAGGCTTCTCCGTGACTCATTGTGATAGTGCCTGAAGCGCATCTGAGTCATGGAACGCCCTCACGGGGCAGAAAGCCTAAAAAGGTCATTTTTATGATATGAGCGTGCTGAATTATCCTTCTTTGTGAGAAAAATGTCATTTTTTAGGATCTCTGTGAATAATTAATTCGCATGTGACCTTTTAACCATCTGTTTTTGGTTCGACAACGACACGTTTTTCATGCATTTAGCTTTTCAAAGGCAATTTTCATGAAATCGAACCAAATGGATGGCGCTCAAGCGCTGCTACGGACGCTCGACGACCTTGGGGTCGAATATATTTTTGGCTACTCCGGTGGAGCAGCTCTCCCAATGTTTGACGCGTTGGAGACGGTCGAAACCAATATGAAGTTCGTTTTGGTAAGGCACGAACAGGGCGCAGTTCATATGGCGGACGGCTATGCCCGAGCGACCGGTAAACCGGCAGCCGTCCTGGTGACCTCGGGTCCAGGCGCAGGAAATACCGTCACGGGCTTGATGACCGCCCAGATGGACTCAGTGCCAATGATCGTACTCACAGGGCAGCAAGTTCTCTGGATGCTCGGCAAAGACGCTTTTCAGGAAGCTGATATTTTCAGCATCACCATGCCCGTCGTGAAGCACAACTATCTTGTGAAGGACACCAACGACCTTCCCCGAATTGCACGGGAGGCACATCATATTGCCACTACTGGTCGACCTGGACCCGTTCTTATCGATATTCCGAAGAATGTTTCTCAGGATCCGTTTGATGGTGACCTCGACCCCCCCGTGAATTTGCCGGGTTACCAGCCCGAGAAGTCCATGGAAATTGACGAGGCAGCGATTGACGAGGCGGTTGGCCTCATTAGCCAATCTCAACGCCCCGTTATTCTTGCCGGACAGGGCTGCATGATCGCGCGGGCGGGAGAGGAGCTTTTCAAATTATCACGAACGCTCGGATGCCCTGTCACGACGACGCTCTTGGGAAAAGGCGTCTTTCCGGAGACCGATGATTATTCTTTGGGCATGCTGGGAATGCACGGAACCGCTTACGCCAACAAGGCGATCGTTGAAGCGGATCTTATCCTCAACATTGGCTCTCGATTTGACGACCGTATCATAGGGCAAGCCGACAAGTTTGGGGCTAACGCCAAGATCATCCATATGGACATCGATCCATCTGAGATGAACAAAATGATTCGCCCCGACGTTCAGGTCATCGGCGACGCAAAGGCCTCTCTGATCAAACTCAACAAGAAGGTTGAGCGGCTGGATACAGAGGATTGGTTGAAGCATCTAAACTCTTACAAGAAGAAATTCCCGCTACAATATCGCAAGCAGGGAGGACTGCGAATGCAGCAGGTAATTGACGAACTCTATCATCTTACCAAAGGGGAAGCCATTATCTCAACTGATGTTGGCCAGCACCAGATGTGGGCAGCTCAGTTTTACAAGAATGACGCTCCGTACAAGTGGCTCTCCTCGGGAGGAGCTGGCACCATGGGCTTTGGTTTCCCTGCGGCGATCGGGGCGCAGTTTGCCTGTCCTGACGACCTGGTCGTCGCCATTGTCGGTGATGGAGGATTCCAGATGACCCTCTTTGAGCTGGCTACCGCAGCTCTTCACAAACTGCCGCTAAAGATTCTGGTATTGAACAACCACTATCTGGGAATGGTCCGCCAATGGCAGGAGCTATTCTTCGAAGACCGAAAGAGCGGCGTTGATCTTGAGGGAAATCCAGATTTTGTGAAGCTCGCAGCCGCCTACGGAATACAAGGGTTTAATATAAAGCGTCCGGCAGACACAGGTAGGATACTGCAAAAAGCGCTCGATTATAATGAAGGCCCATGCCTGATTCATGCCGAGTGCTGTAAAACAGATAATGTGTTTCCCATGATTCCTGCCGGTGCAGCTCTCGAAGACATGCTCACCGAGCCACCTAAGGAGAAAATGGCCAAGCCAGTGGGCTCCACCTAGAAATCGCTCACGCTCAAAATTACGTAACAATCGAATCTGTTCTCCTTCGCCCAACCCACTTAGACTCATGCCAAGGTCAATAGTTACCACTGACACCCCGACGTCAGCCAATCCCGATGAGGTCACCCATACCCTCTCCATTTTTGTCAACAACAAGGCCGGTGTTCTCATGCGGATATGCCAGGTCTTTGCGCGGCGTGGCTATAACATTGAGTCTTTAGTCGTATCTCAGGGCCGTGACGCCCACTTCAGCCGTATGACTATCGGCCTCAAGGGAGCTCCGGAGGGCCTCGAGCAGATCGTGAAGCAGGTAACCAAGCTGATCGACGTCATGCATTGTTACGAGCACACTACTGCGGATGCTGTCGTTAAGGAGTTGCTTCTAATCAAATTCCTTGTCGGCGATGCCCAGCAACGCACGGATGCCTTACAGATAATCGAGCACTTCAACGGAAAAACTGTCGATCTGACCCCCTCCTCCATGACAGCTATGATCACGGGAGACTCTCCAAAGGTTGATGCCGCTGTTGGCATGCTCTCTCAGTTCGACATCATCGAAACCGTTCGAACTGGCAAGGTCGTGATGGCCCGGGGTGAGCACCCTACTTAAGAAACTGCACCCGGGCCCCCGCCCATACCTCTTCAC
>DFWB01000318.1 GCA_002380675.1 Akkermansiaceae bacterium UBA4145 | reverse complement strand
CTTGATTGTTACCGGAGTAAGTAATCATGCTGAGATCATACCTCGTTGAGGGATGCGGCCTGGAAGGCCCAGCCAAGCGGCTTTTACCGGGGAAAACTTCGTTAAATTAGGTTCACGTTGCCCCGCTTTGTGGACCTTTTGTGGAAATCACAGCTTGTGGAGGTGGAAAGGCCCGCCTAGGAACGGTGTTAGCTTAAAAAAATCCAATGAATCATCTCACCATCCTTATTTTGGGCGTCATGGCCATTACCCTTGGAATGGCTCCGCAGGCGGAGGGCGTTCTTGCGCGTTTTATTAATATTAAAAAAGGTCCAGGGGACACCCGTTTTCACTTGGGAGAGCTCGAAGCGTTCGAGGCGGGAGTGGTTCCTGACGAGGCCGGGGCATTCGGACGGGGTGGTGCGACCAGCACGAACGATATTGCCGGAGTAACGACATTTAATCTTACGGATGGTCCCGAGATTGGAACGACCCAGAGCCTCGAGCACGGTCCCGTGGGAGGCCCTATTGATAATGACCAGGAAAGTGCGGGAGGGGTGTGGTCTGCAAGAAGTGGTCTCGTCAACAATGCCCAATACACCATCGATCTCGGTGCGGAGTATGACGTGACCACGGTGGTGGCTTTTGCTCGCAACGATACCTGCTGCGATGACCGCTGGTACCCTCTCGAGGTTCGCTTGTACGCGGATGATGGAACGGGACAACCCGGAGAGATGACGGCTGAGGATACGACCACCGGAGGCCCTGATAACGACAACAGTAAAAAGGTATGGTTTTTCGAGGTTGGAGCGGATGAGGACCAAGACGGGCTCCCGGACACTTTTGAACAGACCATTATCGATGCTGATCCGAATGATGAAGTGTCCGGTCTGGAAGACGTTTCAGATCTGACCGACTTTGACAACGATGGGGTAAGCGATGCGGCAGAGCACGCTGCGCAGACTGACCCTCTTGATTCGGATTCGGATGATGATGGATCCTCAGACGGAGAGGAAGTTGCTGCAGGAACGGACCCTCTTGACGAGGATAGTGATAATGATGGTTTACTTGACGGGGTGGAAAGCGGAACAGGCATCTTCGTGAATGCCAGTGATACAGGAACGGACCCCCTTGACTCTGACAGCGATGACGACCTGAGCTTCGACGGCCAGGAGGTCGATGGAGGATTCGATCCCAATGACCCTGCATCAAAGCCGGAAATCAATCTCGTCAACCATACCCCGGAAAGAGTTCTCTATCGCCGAACAGACAACCTCCCCGGAGCAGACTTTACCGGAGCCCTTCCCGAGAACGTCGATCAACTTGCTCCGTTCGGGGAGCTGGATGACCCGAACTCTCTTCTTCTTGAGGGAATTGATGTCGACCGGGAACCTGGTGGGCTTGGTACGGATCTGCTGGGCGACAACCACGACCTCGCCTATGTGTTCCAGTTCTACGACGAGGATGGTGTGTTCTCCTTCACTGAGAACTACGATGACCGAGTCAAGGTTGTGGCCACTCCAATTGCAGCGGCAACCAACCTGAATCCCCGGGGCGACAATCAGCAGCATACCGACGTGTCCTGGAACGTGCGAACCTATGCCAACTTTGACTTTGGTGGAGGAGGCTGGTTCAACGTGGACGTCTGGCTGACCGAGGATGGCGGGGGCGCCCAGTCCGCGGCTGATATCGGATTCGGCTATTACAATGACTTCTCCACCAACACTGCGGACTTCGGCGGGATCGGCTACGCCAGCGTCTTTGGAATCAGCAGCGGTGTTCCTGCGGAATTTGATACTGATGGGGCAGGGTTGAGCTGGGGGGTCTATCTCGACAGCTTTGATCCGGACCTTGATGCCGACGGCGACAGCATCCCCGATGGATACGAGGAGCAGTTCTTTCCCGGGGACCTGACCCAGCTTGGCCCTGGCGACTTCGATGAAGATGGTGTCAGTGATCCTGACGAATACGTTGACGGAACCGACCCAACTGTGGCGGATGCCGATGAGGACGGATCCAACGATGGCGAGGAGAAGGCTGCGGGGACGGACCCGGCGAATCCTGACAGTGACGGAGACGGCTTGCTCGATGGCGTGGAGACTGGCACTGGAACGTTCACCAGCGCGACTGACACCGGCACCGATCCACTCAATGTGGACACCGACGATGATGGTGCTACCGACGGCTTCGAGGTAGCCGAGAACTTTGACCCTAATGATCCGAACAGCAACCCGGATATACCGATCGTCCAGCCTTCCTTCGTGCCCATTGATGAGCTGGCTCCCGGCGCTTACGGTCCTGATCTCACTCAGAACGGGGTCAACTATCAGGAAAACCACTACGATGCCGGGGTGATCATAAATAACGCCGCTCAGGGGAACTACGATGTGCACATCTCAGGTGACCCGGCTCCCCTGCGCTCCTTTGATGCCATTGAGCCCCTCGCCAGTCATGGAAACGGAGGGAATGCCATATCGGTGCAGAACCGGCCGTGGGGAGACGGGGGTGGAGAGAACTTCACGGTGCGCTACAACGGTTATCTCGACATGTCGGCGTTCTCTCCGGGAACCTACAACATCCACCTTGGGGCAGATGATACTAATTTCTTCATCATGGACACCGTGGACGGGCAGGTGACCGCGGGGCACAATTGCTGCCCGCAGAACCAGATGACCCCTTTTACTATTACCTCCCCGGGGCTCTTCCCGTTCGACAATGTCTTCGGTGAGCAGGGCGGAGGA
>DFWB01000211.1 GCA_002380675.1 Akkermansiaceae bacterium UBA4145 | reverse complement strand
GGGAAAACGCAGAGGATGGCTTGAAGGCCATCGCGAACGGCGGCCCTGATGTCATACTGATGGACATCAGCCTGCCGGGGATGTCTGGAATCGAAGCGACCATACAGGTCAAGGACACTCACCCCGACATCGACGTGATCATGCTCACTGTGCACGACGATGATAAGAAGATTTTCGATGCCCTCCAGGCAGGGGCCTCCGGCTATCTCCTCAAGAATGCTTCGCCCGATGATCTTTGTCGTGCGATCTTCGAAGTCCGGGCAGGAGGGGCGCCAATGTCGGCCGAGATCGCTCGTCTCGTCGTCGAAGCCTTTCATCGCCCCGCAAGTAGTGAGGCAAGTCAGGCCTTCAATCTTTCCAAGCGTGAAACTGAAATCGTACAACTTGTCGCTCGAGGTCTTGCGAACAAGGAAATTGCAGCTGAGCTCTCGATCAGCGTCGAAACCGTTCGCGTTCACCTCAAGCACATCTATGAGAAGCTGCACGTCCGATCCCGTACTGAGGCAGCAATGAAATACCGTGACTCGCTTGAGCGGGCGCCTTGGAGTAAGTAGAACGTCGTTGGGACTTGGTCCGGACTGAAGATTGCAACCTATGGTTCGTCCCTCTAGCGGCTTTATCCCAAGGCTTGCCGTCCTTGGGGCCGTTGGCGTTCTCGCTGGTAGCTTACTTAGAGCCGCCCCTCCAACCGAGGAGGGCATTCACTATTTCGAAAATCACATCAGGCCGATTCTCGCCACTCATTGCTACGAATGCCATTCCCGTAAGGCCTCCAAGCTGAAGGGGTCGCTCTATCTCGACAGCAAAGCGGGGATTCTCAGTGGTGGAGACAGTGGGGCCCTGCTCGTTCCGGGAAAACCCGACGAGAGCCTGCTCATCAAGGTGGTCCGCTACCAGGTCGAAGACCTTGAAATGCCCCCAAAAAAGAAACTGCCTGACACAGCGGTGAACTACCTCGCAACTTGGATTGCCTTGGGATCTCCCATTCCAGAGGACGGCAGCAAGGTTGCCTCAAAGGATGCTTCCTACGATTTTGAAAAGTTTCGCAGGGAGCACTGGGCTTTCCGACCGCTAAACAAGCCCGAACCTCCAGTCCAATCTCCCGATAGAACTCTGCTTAGCCCGATTGACTCTTTCGTCCTTGCCCGGATGGAGGGTAGCGGTGTGCGGCCCGCCCCCGCCGCCGACAGGCGCACTCTCATTCGGCGCGCTTACTTCACCCTTACGGGACTCCCCCCCAACCCCAAAGAGGTCGAGGCATTCATTGAAGATACGGCCCCCGGCGCTTTTGCCCGGGTAATTGACCGACTACTCGAATCTCCGCATTACGGGGAACGCTGGGGTCGACATTGGCTCGACGTGGCCCGCTACAGTGACGGAATGGGAGCATCCCAGGACAGCAAGCCTCTGCCCAACGCATGGCGCTACCGCGACTGGGTAGTCAATGCCTTCAACTCTGACCTCCCATACGATCAATTTGTAAAACACCAGATTGCAGGAGACCTTCTCGGCGAAGCACATGCCTTGGCAACAGGCTTTTTCGCGGTAGGCCCAACCTACACCTCGGACGGCGGAGATCCTGAATCCAAAGCTCAGGCTGAGGCAGAAACCCTCGCAGACAGGGTCGATACATTTTCGCGCGCCTTCCTCGCGCTCACTGCAGCCTGCGCACGCTGTCATGACCATAAATTCGACCCTATCACTGCCGCTGATTACTATGCTATCGCGGGCATTTTCCGGAACTCGAAGGCTCGGGATATCCCGGTCGCCAGCGAGGCGGAGCGCAATGTCTTCACTACGATCCAAGCCGGAATAAAGGCTCAGGAAAAAGTTATCCAGGAATTTCTCGAACAGAAATCCCAGGAACTGAAAGTATCGCGTAAGGACGTCGAGTCCAAGTTCTCCGAATCTGCGTCTCAGGAGCTGAAGCTCCTGCGAAACCAACTCGATAAGATTAAATCCGCTCTTCCACCCAAACCCGCAACTGCACATGGACTCGGCGAATCAGGCAGTGGAGATATGCACATTGCGATTCGGGGAGACTTGCGAAAAAAGGGACCGGTTGCTCCCCGAAAATTTCTTGAAATCGTGGCGGGGCCTGAACGCCCTCACTTTACCGATGGGTCAGGCCGCAGACAATTAGCAGAGGCTGTTGCCGACCCTCGTAACCCTCTCACGGCCCGGGTAATGGTAAACCGGATATGGCTTCAGCACTTTGGCCGTGCGCTCGTACGTTCTCCCAGCAACTTCGGCGTGATCGGACAAAAACCAACCCATCCGGCCCTGCTCGACTGGCTGGCTGCCACCTTTATTGAAAATGGTTGGTCTATGAAAAAATTGCACCGGGAGATCATGTTGTCGAGCACCTGGCAGCAGAGCACAACCTATGCTGCCGAATCCTTTGCCAAGGATGGAGACAACCGTCTTCTCTGGCGCATGAACCCCCGACGGCTTGATATCGAGGCCTGGCGAGACAGTCTCCTTGTCGTCAGCGGAGACCTTGATTCAAAAGCAGGCGGAGCTCCGGACGAGCACGTCCTCCAAAGCAACCGCCGAACGATCTACGGAAAAATTAGCAGGAACTTCGATCGATCGATTTCGGAAGAATTTCTTCGTATTTTCGACTTTCCCGCTCCGCGCTCCTCCAGCGCAGCACGCACCGAGAGCACAGTTCCTCAGCAATACCTGTTTATCCTCAACAGTCCCTTTATGATTGCCCGTTCAGAAAGCCTCGCTCAACGCTTACGACAGTCAGCGCCTGATGACGCGACTCGCCTTGATCTCGCTTACTCGATCCTGTTCCAGCGGCGCCCAGAACCGACCGAGAAGGAAGCAGGGCTGAGCTATCTCTCTGAAGCAGGAGATAATGAGAAAGCGTGGGCTCGATACGCGCAGGTTCTCCTCGGAACCCATGAATTCATGCAGGTGGAATGAGTTCGTTTTAAAGGCAAAGTCTCTCCCAGCCGAGAACAGAGCCACCACCCCGCTACCCGCTGCCCCATGACGCGGGGGGCATGGAGCGAAACATCTACGGATCAGCTCTCGCTCGCAACCGATTTTCGCGATTGCTCAAACTTGCCCCTCCTTCAACGGACTGTCTCTACCTGTGCGACCGCACGGGCATCAGCCAAGAATATAGAGGGATATGTTGGCTTGCCGGCTGAAACAGGAATCCCAGACACGAAAAACGTGAAAATTCAGAGAAACGCAAAGGAGGCTAAGCGCATCGGGTGACATTCTCTGCCTTGTCGCCCACCCCGACCGGCACGTAGAGTTTAATCCTGCAAAGAAACTGGATTTTTTCATCATATGAAAGATGCTGAACCAGTATCGCAATGGCGTCCTGATTAATGAAATTCCAAGAACACGAAGCCGCTTACCGCAAGGCCCTCGCCACCCTGCACAATGGCCAGCTCTCTCGGCGCGAGGCTCTACGGAAGATGGGAGCGGGGTTCGGCACTCTTGGTCTCGCGGGAGTCCTTCAGCAAGCCGGATTGGGTAGGGCTGGAGCTGCCACCGCCTCGGGGGCGGAGCCAAGTCCTCTCGCCCCTAAAGCTCCCCACTTTGCACCGAGGGCCAAGCACGTCATTCAACTCTTTATGCCTGGCGGCCCATCTCAAGTCGATACGTTCGACTACAAGCCGGCCCTTGCAAAGTATGCTGGCCAGAGGCCCCAACTCGTAGATCGCAAGTCCCTCCGCAATACCAAGGGCGGACTCGCCCCCTCCTACTTTGGCTTTAAGCAATATGGCGAGTGCGGGAAATGGGTCAGCGATATTTTCCCCAAGGTCGGCGAGGTCGTAGATGATCTCTGCTTTGTTCATTCGATGCATACGGACATCCCGGAACATGCTGGAGCAATCCTGATGTCTAATGTCGGTTCACTTCAGCCCAATCGACCAAGCATGGGATCCTGGCTCGTCTACGGACTTGGAAGTGAAAATGAAGACCTCCCCGGCTTTGTAGCAATGTCTCCGCGCGCGCAACCTCGCGGCAAACTTGCCAACTGGGGAAATTCGTTCCTGCCCGGAGCCTACGCAGGCGCCTACGTGAACATCGAGCAGATGACACCAGATGCCGCGATGCGTAATCTGAAGAACACCAATCTTTCCCGAACAGAGCAACGGAAGCAGGCCGACCTCCTTACCAAGCTGAACAGGATGCATCTTGAGCGCCGGGAGCGCGACAAAGGACTTGAGGCTGGAATTGAAGCCATGGAGATGGCCTTCCGGATGCAGTTCTCGGTTCCGGATGTCTTCGATATCGAAAAGGAATCGGAAGCAACCCGCAACCTTTACGGGGACACGGAATATGCCAAGGGATGTCTGATCGCCCGTCGTCTGGTGGAACGAGGAGTTCGTTGTGTCCAACTTTCTCACTCCATCAGCGGATACGATATCGCGTGGGATACCGGACATGGAGATATCCCAGGCGGACACAAGGCTCTTGCAGATGCCTGCGATCAGGGTATTGCAGCCCTCATCAAGGACCTGAAGTCCCGTGGATTACTCGATGAAACTCTCGTGATCTGGGGCGGCGAATTTGGACGAGCCCCCACCTCCGAGGGCAAAAAGGGACGGGATCACGATCACTACGGTTATACCGTCTGGATGGCCGGCGGCGGAGTGAAGGGTGGCATGAGTTATGGCTCAACTGATGAATTTGGCCTCACGGCCGTCGACAAGCGCGTGCACGTCCATGACCTTCAGGCAACCATCCTTCACCTCATGGGATTGGATCACGAGAAACTCACCTATCGCTACTCTGGACGTGACTACCGGCTAACCGACGTCCACGGCCACGTGATCGAGGATATCATGACCTAGCGCAACACCGTCGGAATTCAGCACAATCAAAACCCACGCTCATGCCCAAGCACGTTTCGCTCCTTTTTATTATCTGCGCAAGTCCACTTCTCACAGCAGCAGATGCGATCGACTTCAACCGCGACATCCGTCCGATTCTATCGAGTAATTGTTTCCTTTGTCACGGGCCAGATGCAGCCGAACGTAAGGCTGATCTCCGACTCGATACCCGCGAAGGAGCGATCAGACTGAACGAAGGAATCAGAGCGATTGATCCGAAGAAACTTGCCGACAGTGAGTTCTTACACCGGATTACCTCAGAGGATGAGGATGAGGTGATGCCGCCGCCCGAATCTCACAGGGTATTGAACACGGAACAGAAAGCACTGCTCAAGCAATGGATTCTCTCCGGAGCAGAATACAAGGAGCATTGGGCTTTCCTACCCCCGGTAAAGGCTAAGGTAGCCCCTACTGAAACGCAAAGTCAGCGGGTCAATAACCCCGTGGATTCATTTATCTTGGGTGGGCTAGCAAAGGCAGGCCTTAAACAATCAGGAGAGGCGGACCGCCGCACTCTGATCCGCAGAGTGACCTACGACCTGACAGGTCTGCCCCCTGCACCTTCCGATGTTGAAGCATTTGTGAACGACAAGTCGGATCAGGCCTATGAGAAGGTCGTCGATCGTCTTCTCGGCACGAAACGATACGGTGAGCGAATGGCCCTGGCATGGATGGATGCGGCACGCTATGGAGACTCCTCGGTAATGCACGCGGATGGCCCGCGCGATATGTGGGCGTGGCGTGAATGGGTAATCGATGCCTACAACTCCAATATGCCATTTGATCAGTTTACCACCGAGCAACTTGCTGGCGACCTGTTTCCTGATGCGACTGTTGGTCAACGTGTTGCCTCCGGGTTTAACCGCAACCATGCTACTTCCGATGAGGGTGGTGCCTTCGCTGAGGAATTAAGGGTCGAATACGTCGTCGACCGGGTCAAAACCACTGCCAACGTATGGATGGGGCTAACGATGGAGTGCGCCCAGTGTCATGACCACAAATATGACCCGATTACTCAGCGGGAATACTATCAGATGTTTGCCTACTTCAACAATACCACCGACCCGGGAATGCAGACACGAGGAGGTAATCAGGCGCCTGTCGTCAATGTGCCACCCCGCGAACAGGCGGGTAAGTTGGCTGAGTTACGTAAATTAATCGATGCCAGTGACAAACAGATGAGCGACCATAAACAGGCGGCGATGTCGGAATACGTCAAGTGGCTTCATGTCGCAGAACGGTCCGCAGGAGACTCCTCGCCTGAGCCGGCGGGCCTGGCCCATTTCTTTCCATTAGATGAGCGTGGAGGGAAACAAATCAAGGCTAGTGTCGGTGGAGGAGTCGGACACATCGGCGGCAAGGTGTATCCCGCCAAGCGTGGCGCCCAGGGGGGGATCCGATTTGATGGAAAGAGTGCGGTTTCTTTCGATTCTTGGCCGGCGCGCGAACGCGACCAGCCCTTTACCTTTGCCGCATGGTTAAAGGTTCCGAACAACGGTAGCGGCGCAGTGATTGCCCGTATAGACGAAGGCCAGGCTTTCCGAGGCTATGATTTTTGGATCCAGAATCGCTCGGTGGGCACACATATTGTCAATAGCTGGCCAGGAAATGCCCTTAAAGTGATGTCGTCAGAATCCCTCACGGCAGACAAATGGCACCATGTGGCCGTTAGTTATGACGGTTCATCCAAGGCCGCAGGCGTTAAGATTTTTATCGATGGTAAGCTCTCGGGCAACAAGGTGGAGCAGGATTCACTCAGGGATACCATCGCAACGCAGACACCCTTTAAAATCGGCAGTCGATCAGGCAAGGGAAATTACATTGGTGAAGTCGATGAATTGCGAATCTACAACCGGGACCTTTCCGAGACGGAGATTCAGGGACTGGGTGGAGATCCGATCAAAGGAATCCTCGCCACTGCTGCTGCAAACCGCACGAAAGAGCAGGAAGCAGTTTTGCTCGAGCACTTTCTTTCCACCGAGGACAAGGAATACCAGAAACTGATTTCGCGACACAGCAAGCTTCTGGCGGAGGAAACCGGGATCAAGAGCCAGAAAAACACCAGTGTGATGGTGATGCAGGACAATGCGGCTAACAAGACCCGTATGACCTATGTTCTCGATCGTGGCGCCTATGACCAACCAATCAAGGATGGACCTGACGCCGTAGTCCATCCAGGGGTTCCGGCTGCGCTGCCACCACTTCCAGAAGGAGCCCCTTCCAACCGACTCGGGTTGGCGAAGTGGCTTACATCGGGCTCAAACCCGCTCACTGCCCGGGTTGCGGTTAACCGCTACTGGGCGCTGCTTTTCGGGCGTGGACTGACAAAATCGGTTGATGATTTTGGAAATCAGGGTAGTCCACCCAGTCATCCGGAGTTGCTCGACTGGCTGGCCGTGGATTTTGTGGAGAGTGGCTGGGATGTGAAACGCATGATAAAACAGATAGCTCTTTCAGCAACCTACCGTCAGACATCTCGTTTAACGCCGCAATTGGCTCAGGGTGACCCCGAGAATATCCTGCTTGCGAGGTCCCCACGTTTTCGTCTGCAGGGTGAGTTTATTCGTGACACAGCATTGGACCTTTCTGGCCTACTGGTAGAAAGGATTGGCGGACCAAGCGTCAAGCCC
>DFWB01000154.1:2438-10311 GCA_002380675.1 Akkermansiaceae bacterium UBA4145 | reverse complement strand
ACCCGCACCATGAACTCAGGCAGATGCCCGTTCACACGAGCAGAGAGGTAATCGGAAAAATCTCCTCCATTCCCCTCAATGCTGCTCGAATAACGCGATAAGACAGAGAGGGCGTCGAGAATTTCTCTCAATGCTTCTACTTCAACAAATTCTCCGCCACCTACCGGCCTCATTTGAACGTCGTCAGCTCCCAGTTCGATAAGGATCTTGTTGAGCTCAGCATCATCCTGAACGTATTCCTGTCGCTTTTTCCGAGTCACAAGGTAAAGCGGCGGCTGTGCAATATAGAGATATCCGCTCCTTACCAGCTCAGGCATCTGCCTGCAGAAGAATGTAAGCAAAAGAGTCCGTATGTGGGAACCATCCACGTCAGCATCAGTCATTATGATTACCTTGTGGTAGCGCACTTTCTCCAGATTGAACGCCCCTTCCTGTTCTCCGTCCCCTATTCCCGCTCCGATCGCGGTAATCATGCTTTGGATTTCCTTGTTCTGAAGGGCCTTGTGGAGCCGAGCTTTTTCCACATTGATCAGCTTTCCCCTCAGCGGAAGGATCGCCTGAGTTCTTCGATCTCGGCCCTGCTTCGCAGACCCACCTGCAGAATCACCCTCCACAATGTAGAGCTCGCTCTTGGCTGGGTCCCTTTCGGAACAGTCAGCAAGCTTACCAGGCAACCCCCCACCCGAGAGAGCAGATTTACGAACCGTCTCCCTCGCTTTTCTCGCAGCCTCTCTCGCCCTCGCCGCATTGACTGATTTCTCGATAACGGTCTTAGCGATTGAGGGATTTTCGTCAAAGTAGGCTTGAATACCCTCATAAACGATTGAGCTCACTACCCCTTCAATTTCAGTGTTCACCAGCTTATCCTTCGTCTGGGAACTAAACCGAGGTTCGGGTAACTTTACCGATATAACGGCGATCAAACCTTCTCTCACATCATCTCCACTGAGCGAGGGGTCCTTCTCCTTGAGCAGCTTGTTCCCCTTAGCATACACGTTCACCGCTCTCGTGAGAGCAGTTCGAAAACCTGTGAGATGAGTTCCTCCATCACCGTTTGGAATGGAGTTCGCGAAACAGAGAATCTGGTCATTGTAACTATCGTTATATTGCAGAACCACGTCTGCAAAGACGTCGTCTTTAGTTACCTTCCCATCATAATCTACTTCGATTTCTCTCTTTCCCTTGAGCACGATCGGGTCTGCGTGCACAAGCGCTTTGTTTTCACCCAGCTGAATAACGAATTCTTCTATCCCGCGAGAGTAGAAAAAGGTGGTAGCCTCTGCGCTTTCAGGACGCTCGTCGACAAGGTCAATTGTGAGCCCAGGATTCAAGAAGGCCAGCTCACGGAGGCGGTTCCCAAGCCGGCTAAAATTGAATGTAATCGTATCAACGAAAATCGTCGCGTCGGGAAAGAATGTGATCGTTGTGCCTGTTTCCCCGGCACTAGCCTCACCCACGACTTTGAGCGGCTCAGAAGTCTTTCCTCTCTCAAAGGTAATCGAATATACTTTTCCATCCCGCGTCACTGCGGCCTTAAACCAATCCGAAAGAGCATTAACGCACTTGGCCCCCACTCCGTGGAGACCTCCTGAATACTTATAAGCACCCTGCCCGAACTTACCACCCGCGTGGAGATCCGTCAGAACCAGCTCTACCGCTGGTATTTTGAATTTGGGATGAATATCCACCGGAATACCTCGCCCATCATCAGAAATGGATACCGAGCCATCGGCATGAATGATGACCCTGATCTGGTCACAGAAGCCTGCCAGATGCTCATCGATTGAGTTGTCCATCACCTCAAAAACAAGGTGGTGTAATCCTCTCTCATCAGGATCCCCGATATACATACCGGGACGTTTCCGGACCGCATCTAAACCCTCCAGTTTATCAATCTTGGAGGCGTCATATGCCTCCTCTTTGGAAACAGTAATTCCAGACTTTTCAGCCTCCGATTCAGGGTCCGGCATAGGTGCCCAAAAGGTGATCCAGAACGGCTACAGAGACAAGGTTCTTTCGCCGTCTTCCGGTGATTCCATGGTATTATTTTGACCCGTTTTAGCCGTCAAAATGACAGGCTGAAATCATCGGGTCAGGCCACGCCCCCTCGAGGCCCTCTCCGCCCCTTATTCTGGACAACCATGAGCTGCTGCAAAATCAATTCTCCTAGAGCTCCAAGAGGCCTCTCTGCCAGTCCAGCAGGTGCTGAGCAGGATCCTCGTCCCATGCAATCTGTTCCAGAGCCGCTCGGGATGCTACAATAGATGGCTCTATTTCCAGATTTTCTGCTGCCTCATCGCGCTTCCCTGCCAACTCGTCATACCGTTTCTCCTGAAGACTATTCCAGCGCCGCCCATTTCCTCTGATACGCTCAGGCCAATCGGATGCTGATATCTTGAGAGCCTCATCTGTAGCATCCTTCAGTCGCCGGGCCCTCCCCCCCCTGACATTGCGCGGAGTTTGAATCTTTTCTCCTCTCACCAGCACATCCGACCATTTAATAAGGTCTTGATTCCTCGCAACCATGAATGGAGGGCGGTCCCATTCCTGCGCTTCCCGGTCACGCCAATGCCAGAGCGCTCTCAGGACGCAAAGAGCCTGGGGATCAAGCTTTCCCGATCCTCGAATTCGCCATGGATCTTCCTTTTCAACCTCGCGACTCAACACCCGCTTCATCGCCGCTTGGCAACTCTCCACAAACCATGGGTAGCGCTCCTTTGCCTTTAAGTCATCTTCAAGCGCCTGAGCAAGAGGGAGGAGGTAGCGAACATCGTTACTGGCATACTCCCGCATCTTATCGGGCAGGGGCCTTTGTCCCCAATTCTCTTTCTGCGACGCCTTACACAGCTTTACGTCGAAGAATTGCTCGACGAGATTCGCGTAGCTGAACCGTGGAATCCCGACAAGCCGAGCCGCTATTTGAGTATCATAGATCATCCGCGGAAGGGCTCCGAACTCTCTACGTAGCAGGGTCATATCGAAATCCGCTCCGTGCATCCATATCCTCTGGGTCGCTAGATAGTCTCTAAATGGGGAGAGGTCATCCACTTCCAGAGGGTCGACCAGAAAAACATCTTTCCCGTCAGAGATCTGTATCAAGCATAGCTGTTCGGCATAGCGGTGAAGATTATCAGCCTCAAGATCGATTCCAGCGTAAGTAGAATCGCACGCGGGTAGCTGCTCGACCAGAGCGGCCAATTCACTAGTGGTAGTAATCATCGCGCACCGGAAGTTAGCCCTTCAAAGAGCGCTTTGGATTCCTGTAATGGGCTCATGATTCACTAGCTCTGTTTTAATGAAGAAAAGGCACGACTTAAAGTCGTGCCCCTCCGCAATCGATTTAAAACAGTTCTTCGCCTTTCCTTCTATCTCGCAATTTCTACCCTTACCCTGAGAAAGCATGCCGGAGCAGCGAGCTCACCTGGGAAATCGGAGAGATTTGTGACTTCGAGGGTTTCCTCGTTATCTACCGCAATCTCAAAGATGGGGTCCTCATCACCAATTGTTGTCCAAGTCCGCAGGTCCGTACTGTATTCGAAATAGTATTCAACGCTGGAGCCAGTGAAGGGCCGCTTCGTCAGAGTTGCGGTACAACTACCTGCCTCCTCGTCGAGCGCATAGAGGAAAGCCGGTCTGTCATTGGGATCTGCAACGTCACTCTGCAATGCATATTCAAGGAGGTTTGACGCTCCATCCCGGTCGAAGTCATAATCAGGCTCCCGCTCGCTACTCGGAGTGGCAAACGGAAACCCGGTGTCGCCGCCCAGCCCACCAAGAATGGCAAAACCCTCATAGGTATCAATAAACTGCACTCGGAATGCCAGATCGTAGCTCCCTGCATCAATCGCGGTCTGACTGCTCAGACTCGCACGATTGATATTCAGTCTGATGTCAGCAGAATCGCCAGGATTGAAGAAGAAGGGGCCAAGCTGATAATGATTATCGAGTGTGCCGAGGATAAACTCACTACGGTCTCCAGTTACTGTCCCAATCGGATACGGAGGAAACACGATGGTATCCTCTCTGGCTACCGCGTAAAGAGGTCCGAGAAGATTTGCATCTACAATCAGGTCAGGCGTAGCGGGTATCCCAAATCCTCCGAAATCAGGGGGACTTGACAAAGTGAGCTCATCAACTGCCAGCACTTCGCCGGCGTCGTACTTATCCTGCACCCAATCCTCAAAGATCTGACCGATCACAAACTTATCTCCTACTGCAATACTGATTGCCGGCAACTCAATAAGGTCGATACTGAACGTGTCACCCACCTCAAGCTGTCCGAAAAAGTCTGTTTCTGTCTCAAGATAGGCATTTGTCGGGAATCCCCAGTTCCGGATCGTATCTGAAGTACCTGCAAGAGCTCCCGTCAGGAACTCAATTCGATAATCTGCTCCACGCACAAGATTTGAAAAGTCTGCAGGCGCATCCAAATCATCGCTGGCCTCTACGAAATGACGTCCGATGTATCCGACAGAGAATGTGGCGTTCACATTCTCAGGAGTCAGGACGAAGGTATCTCCAGTTGCGAGGGATGGCACTCCGACTACATCAAAGGGGAGCGGATCATCACCGACTGTAGTCACTGTAAAGTCGTCCCACGTCGTGATCGGAAATTGACTCGTTCCTGCAAGTTCGCCACTGATGATATCAAGACGATACGTCTGCCCGACCTGAAGACAGTTGGGATCTCCGAGCGACCGGTTGGTCACGAGGTCGAAACCCGCACTGGAAGTAATGCTGCCCGTTACGACGCCCGCTGTAAGATCGGTCGCACTAGGCAACACGATCTCATTGCTATTGAGCAGAGGGATCTCAAGGAGGAATGCATCAAGTTCGGCAGTTCCCTCCTCATCAAACCATACCGGAGCTGCGCCATCAGCAGCAACACCCCCGAGAATTTGAGCGAAATCGAAAACGTTTTCCGGTGGATCAATAACGGGGGCTCCAACCTCCCAGTTCTGAGCGGCGCCAAGAACCTCTCCCGTGTCCCACTGCCACACACCTTCCTCTACGCTATCACTCAATCCGATCCACATTGAAGGCCATTCTCCGTCTATGGTATCAAATCCCGCGCCAATCAGCTGACCGTTGACAAAATCAAGCTTGTCCTGAGTGTTGAGAACTGCCAACCGGCCACCTGCAGCCTCAGCAGCTTCCTGTGCCTGGGCTCTGGTATAACCTTCCGCACGGGTAACAACCCTGAAGATTGCCAAATCCCCCGAATCACCAAAAGCGGTGATCGGATATTGTCTTCCTTCTTCCGTCCCAGCAAGCATCCCGGTCGTGAAGATCAACTCGTAGATTTTTCCCTGTTCCAGAATCTCATCAAGGTTCAGATCCGTGGTAATTGTATTGAAGCAAGACAATCCGGTCACTACGCCACGCCCCGCTGCATCAAGACTATATTTGACCTCTTCAACGCCCTCTGGGTTGACATACTGATTGCCATTCAGCGAGAAGGTGAGGACGTCCGATTGCAGCGTGTTGCTTGGATTCAGGCCTGACCATTGAAAATCGTAAAAGGTCCTTGGATCAGCTTCCAACGCGCCGTTGCTGCCCCAGTCTTCGTTGGAATTACGCCAACCTTGGGCTACCGCACCACGGCCGGGCCAGGCATCAGGAGTCACAACGTGATCGATCCCGTAAATGATTGGTTCTGGCTCCAAATCAGCCGGCGCGCTTGATGGAACAATCCCGGGCAGGCTAAACTTGTAGGGCCCCCACGGCACGTCATCATAATGCCTCTCTAGTTCCTGCGAGCCAGTCTCATAGCCTCGGAGTGCATTGTAAATTGTCACCTCGTTATCGTCGATAATCCCGTCCAGCGCATTATACCACACGATCACACTCGCATCGAAGACATCGAAAATTCCTGCTATGTCTCCGTTAGAAGAACGGAGGAGCCGGGTAAAACCCGAGGGAGGAGCTGAGATAAGCCTGATGAGATCCGGGCGGAAGGGTTCAATCGTTGCTGCTGGGGTAATCGAAGCTACCGACCAGAACGAGCCTTGGTCATTGAGCCCGTCACCGTCAATGTCACCCTGCGCAATAAATCCTGTGGTGCCAATCGGACAGAATATGCTTGGACCAAAGATACTGGGCCATGGCCCCGTGCAGGGACCGAGCTCCCAAAATCCATCTTGGAAAAACATGTCCGTCCGGCCTCCCAAATAGTTGAGCGTTTCAGGCCCGGTTTGCCTCCACGACTTCGAGTTGGCGAACAACAACGTCTGGGCCGATGAAACAACCGGGGCTACGACCAGCGCCGTAACAAGGAGGAATTTCGCTATGGATTTACGCATTGGCACCCCTTTTTCTCGGCCCAGATGCCCCTGTCTGCAAGAAGATTCTTAGATAGAATGTAGTCGCATTGTGCTCACACCTCCTAAAATATAGTGCCGGAGCGAGCATCTCGTCTCCTTGCGGCTAAATCATACCCCGCATGAGGAGTTCTGCGTTCGTAGAATTTTTCGCCAGCTGCCTCAACAGGGTTTCCAGAGCCTCACCAATGGGTAGAGTGGTAAGTGCTCGTCTGATCTCAATCACGCGATTCATTTCCTCCGGGTGGTAGAGCCGGTCATCATTACGAGTTCCACTCTGAGGAATATGAATGGCGGGATAAATCCGACTCTCAGCCAGTTCTCGATCGAGACGAATCTCCATATTGCCCGTCCCTTTTAACTCCTCGAAAATGATATCATCCATCCGACTTTCTGTCTCCACAAGACACGTCGCAACGATCGTAAGACTGCCTCCCTCTTCCACATTTCGGGCAGCTCCAAAAAATTTCCGGGACCTCTGAAGAGCCTGCGGACTCAATCCACCGGATCCTACTGGCCCACCTCCCCGCTGAGAGTTGTTATAACCACGGGCCAGACGAGTCAGACTATCGAGAAGAATAACAACGTCTTGCCCAAGCTCGACCAGTCTTTTCGCTCTCTCGAGCACCAGATCGGAGACCTGCGCATGTCGCTTTGAGGGCTCGTCAAAGGTGGAGCTAAACACCTCGGCATCAACCGTCTCTTCAAAATCCGTCACTTCCTCTGGACGCTCATCAAGAAGGAGAACAATCAACTTTGTCTCAGGATGATTAGCGGAAATCGACTTTGCCATCTCCTTCAGGAGAATGGTCTTCCCACCTCGTGGCGGTGCCACAATCAACCCACGCTGACCCTTTCCAAGAGGGGCCACTATGTCAATCAGCCTCACCGCCATTGCCGATGGGCGCTCAAGAACAAATCGATCTTCCGGGAACAGCGAGGTCAACTGGTCGAACCCCTTGGGGGCATCGAAATTACCAGCCTCGCGACCCTCAATAGTAAGAACTTCGAGAGCGGAAAGATATTTGTCGCGCTCCCGTGGAGCTCTAAGCCTCACCCTGACTCTCTGCCCCGCTCGTAGTCCATACTGCTTGAGTATATTCCCTCCAACATAGAAATCATCAGGAGCAGTTCGAAAGCTCCGGACGGGATCACGAAGCATCGCATAGTTCTCCTTGGCCTGTTCCAGGACCCCCTCTGCTTCCAACTCGGTTCCGTGCTTGGAGTAGAAGGCCAGTAATTCAAAGATCAACGCGCCCTTTCCTGCCGCACTGTTCACCTTGAGAGGAAACTCCGCAGCAGCATCTAACAGGCTTGAGAGAGAGCGTTCCCGAAATTCATTCACATCAATCCTCTCCGGCACATCATAGGAAGGATCGGGCTCTTTTTTAACCGGCTCCACCTGAACTTCCGGCTCTACCCTCGCTCCACCTGCGGCTTCCGCAGCACTCTCAACGACCACCTCAAGCTCTGTAGTCTTACCCTTTTCTTCCTCCTGACTCTTTTTCGCTGCAGGCACTTTTTTCCGAGCAGTCTTTTTGGCAGTCTTTTTG
>DFWB01000154.1:0-2113 GCA_002380675.1 Akkermansiaceae bacterium UBA4145 | reverse complement strand
GGCAGTCTTTTTGGCAGTCTTTTTTGACGCGCTCTTCTTTGTGGGGCTTGCCTTCTTCTTGCTCACAACCTTCTTAGCTGCGGTTTTTTTCCGGGAACTTTTCTTTTTGGCAGCCATCTGAACAGTTAGTTGAGAATGTCTAGGGTCTCTAAGAAACGAAGAATCTGGCAGCGCAAGACCTGCTCCGGCCCTTCGTTCCAGAAAACCACGTCGGCACGGTCCACCTTTTCTGAAATGGGGAGCTGGGCGTCGAGCATGGCCTCTGCGAGGGCATCGTCGTGACCATCGCGGGACTTGAGACGCTCTAGCTGGGTTTCACGAGTGGTGGCAACCAGCAGGGAGCTCTCGTATCCAAAGTCGAATCCGCTTTCAAAAAGAAGTGGAACGTCCGCAATGAACAAGGACGACCTGTCACTGGTAGCAGTTTCGGCCAGCGACTCAAGACATTCCTCCCGTGTCAAGGGATGTAGGATTTCCTCCAGCGTAGTCCTGGAGCATTTATTACTGAAAACCTCTTCGCGCAATGCAGTCCGGCTCAAATTACCAGAAACTCCGTCAACCACGCTCTCGCCAAGAGCCGAAACGATCTTAGCCTGTATAAGCTGATCATTGAGCAGGCGCGATACGACCTTGTCGCAATCGAAAACTACGGCGCTGGGGCACCGCTCCAGCAGGAATCTGGCAAAGGTTGTTTTTCCCGTGGCAATGCCACCGGTCAATGCGAACGAATACATGAGTGGAACACAGTTTAAAGTGCTCGTGAATGTTGCAGCTCTTCTGGCGGTGAAAACTCAAATCGGCGCCTGATCTTGATTCTTTTCCTGGTCGAAAAAGAAAAAGCCCGGCAGTCAGACTGCCGGGCCTTGATAAATTCAGTTCGTCGTAACCACCTAGAGCGGAGGCAAAATCCCCTCGGGTCCTCCTCCGAGGTCAGTGCTGACTGGCTCAACGGGGGTTCCACTTGGGTCTACTTCATTAGGCTTCCGGTAATCCTTACCAGAGGCGTCGATAATGTTCGCAGTAACGAAGATGATCAGGTTGCTCTTAATATTACTCTGGGCGTCACTCTTGAATAAGCGGCCGATGAGCGGGATATCGCTGAGAATCGGAACTCCGTCCTCAACATCCTGCACATCTTCGCGCATCAGGCCACCAACCGCGACAGTATGTCCGTCGTAGATTGTGATTCCAGTGCTTACCCGACGGCTGGAAAAGACCGGCATTTCGATCCGGTTCTCGGTAATCGTGACGGTTACAGGGTTACCGAACGCATCGGTAGCCGGTGAAGTGATTGGGCTACCATAGTTAATGAAGCCTTCAAACTCCACGATCTCAGGCGCGAAGCGCAGATCGATGACATATTCGTTTGGCCCAAGGTTTGGCTCAATCTCCAGAGTCACACCTGTGTTACGGGTCTCAAATGCTGTAGGAGTCGCTGGTGTGACAGGGAAGCCTCCGGCTCCGCCACCTCCTCCTCCAAGGAGGCCGCCACCGCCCTGGCCGCCGAAGCCACCACCAACTTGGTTGGGCAGTTCCGGTGGCTCATACTCGGTAGGGTAAATGAATTCCCGGATAATCTCGATTGTCGCTTTCTGCCCCGGACGTGCAGTCACACTCGGTGCAGTCATGATGTCGGTGCCCTTCTTCTGAGCGAGTCCTCTCATGATCATCTGGAGCTGGCCGCTATTGAAGAGCCCTGTGAGACTGAGTATCCCGGGCGCAGGACGGTTCACCTGCGCGCTACGGTTCGGGTTGTTCAGAACAGCGTCAATACTGTTCCGGGTCACCGCGGTGTCACCACTCCGGTTCGAGGCAGTCACGATGTTTTGTACTGCCTGATTACTTGCAGCAGGAATTCCAGGGATGTTGGTGAAGGCCACTGGGCTGATGAAGTCAGCACCGGTTCGGACCTGCCCATTCCCCTGTGTTCCTCCACCTGCGAAGAGCTCTTCCGAAACAACCCCCCCCAATCCGAAGGGGGTAACGACCCAGTCAAAACTGAGTTCATCAGAATTTTCCTGCGCGACCTCGACGAACTTGGTGACGATCCGGATCATCTTGGGACTTCCCCCGAGAATATCTTCAACCAATTGGTCAACTAGCTCCAGTTTCT
>DFWB01000127.1:4231-14900 GCA_002380675.1 Akkermansiaceae bacterium UBA4145 | reverse complement strand
GTGTGCCTGGTGAGCCTCTCAAGGGCTCAGCGGAACGCTGAGGCCAGTGCCCTCGGCGGAGTGTAGCTTCAAGGGGGATTTGGGTTGGCTTGGGAAGCGAAAAGTTACGATCAGCTAATAGAGCGAAACTCTGTTCCTCAAGCAACTCTGTGACTCCTCCAAAGCGTGTTTTGATTATTGGTGGAGGCTTCGCTGGTTTGGAGTGCGCCCGCAGGCTTGCCAACGATGACCGGTTTGAGGTGGTCTTGGTTGATCGAACAAATCATCACCTCTTTCAACCGCTCCTTTACCAAGTTGCTACGGCTTCGTTGGCCGCCCCTGATATTGCGCGCTCTCTGCGGCAGATTCTTATGAAGGCGTCGAATGTGACGGTCCTCATGGACGGGATTACGGATCTCCATCCGGGAAAGCGGCAGGCCAGAGGGGAGTCGGGCGAAGTCTACGAATATGACTATCTTTTCCTGGCCGCTGGAGTGCAGACCTCCTTCTTCGGTCGGCACGAGTGGGAAAACCACACCCTCGGATTGAAGACCTTGGCGGAAGCGCAGTCGATTCGACGGCGGGTTTTGAGTAATCTTGAGAAAGCTGAGCTGACGAAGTGCGAGAATGAGCGTCGACGGCTCATGACCGTGGCGATTGCTGGTGGTGGGCCGACAGGTGTAGAGCTAGCAGGGGCTTTCACGGATCTGGTGCACCGTTCCCTTCGTGATGATTTCCGACGGATCGACACCTCGAAACTGAGGGTGATTCTTCTGGAAGGAAGTGACCGCCTGCTTGGTTCTTATCGCGAAGAGCAGAGCGAGTATGCATCCAATCGCTTGAAAGAGCTGGGGGTTGAGATTCTTACCGGCACGATGGTGGCCGATGTCACCGAGGGCTGTGTTCACTTGGCGGACGGGTCTAGCGTCGAGGCCGCGGCAATTATCTGGGCGGCGGGAACCGAGGCCAATCCACTGACGAGTCAACTGGGAGTTCCGCTTGCGGACCGGGCAGGGCGGGTCACTCCGGAAGAGGACCTTTCACTCCCCGGGTTACCAGAGGTTTTTGTTGGTGGCGATCTGGTCTGCCTCACCGATTCCCGTGACAGGCCGATACCGGGGGTGGCCCCTGCTGCGACCCAGATGGGGCGTCATGTGGCGTCGGTGTTGAAGGAGGAGTGCAGGCTCGAGAAGACGAAATTCAGGGATCAGAAGCTGGAGCTGCGAGCGCGTTTTCGTTACTTCGATAAGGGAATCATGGCGATCGTTGGGAAAAACGCAGCGGTCGTCTTGTCGGGTAAGCTTAAATTAACAGGCTTCATCGCATGGTTAGCGTGGCTCTTTATTCATATCCTCTTTCTTGTCGGTTTCCGTAACAAGCTAAGCGTGCTGCTGGGATGGGCCTTTGCCTACGTAAGAGATACGCCCGACACCCGGATCATTGTCCACAGACCGGATTAAGGAAGCCGGTTTAGAATCGATGAGATCTAGTTTGGAACAGGAGGAGGGGAGTGCCTTAAGAGATTCCCTTCAGCTGATGGCGAGGGTGTGTGATGCTCTCGAGCTCGCCAGAGACCTTCGAGAGGAGTCCACCGAGCGTGAGCTGAAGCGGGTTCTTGAGAATCTAACTATCAGGCAGGGGTTGTCCGTAGATGAGAAGCACGTCTGGGACGCTCTGTTTGAGCTTTGTCCCCGGTTAGAGGAGCCTTTTTACCCCGATCGGTCTGCCAGAGAAGTATCCGCTCATCTGCGCAAGCGGGGGACTCCGCTTGCGCGATCAGTGGTGAGGATGGTTCTGGCCAAGTGGGGGCTGGATGTCAGGGGAAAGAGGTGGTGATAGGGTTTGATCTCAAAGGGCGCTTCCCTTGACTCGACAGATCCGGAGAGGGATTTCACTCTGAGGGCATGTCCCGGGGTCTTGCTCTTCACTGCTGTTTGGCGTTTTGGATGGTTATTTCCAGTCTGGCGGAGGAGATTCCTCCAAATCTGAAGAGGGAGAACCTCGTGCCATGGTGTATTGTCCCCTTTGACGCCGCGAAGCGTGGGCCCGCCGAACGCTCCACAATGCTGGCTGAACTAGGCCTTCGTCGGTGTGCCTATGACTGGCGAAGCAAACATGTTGCTGAGTTCGAGGAGGAAATCCTGCAGTATGAGAAACATGGCATTGAATACTTCGCCTTCTGGGGTCAGCACGATCAGGCCTTTCGGCTCTTCGGGAAGTATGATCTTCATCCTCAGATCTGGAATACTCTTCCCAGCCCCGGGAAGGCGACCCATGACGAGAATGTCGCCTTTGCCACAAGAGCGCTGCTGCCTCTGGCCAAGCACACGGGAGAAATGGGCTGTAAGCTGGGGCTCTATAATCATGGAGGGTGGGGCGGTGAGCCCGCCAATCTTATCGCGGTTTGCCGGGCTCTTCGTGCCGCGGGTCACCGGCATGTGGGGATCGTGTATAACTGGCACCACGGGCATGCCCGGATCGGGAGCTGGGCTGAGGACTTGAAGGAGATGTTGCCCTTTCTGCACTGCGTGAATCTCAATGGGATGAATTCCGGTGCTAAGCCGAAGATTCTGGCTCTTGGGCAGGGAGAACACGAGCTCACGATGCTGCGTATTTTGATTGAGAGTGGCTATGAGGGCGCGGTGGGGATTCTCGATCATCAGGCTCACTTGGATGCGAGGGAGGTCCTCAGTGACAATCTTGATGGGTTGGCATGGTTGACTGGAGAAATCATGCGCCCCGGGTCAGCCGGGCCGAGGCCAGCGCCCAGAGCCCGGTCGCAGGACAAGTGACAGAGGGCAATGGATTCCCTTTGAAAAGAGAGGTCGTTCCGTCCGGGTGGCTGAATACCGACGGGGCGTAAGACGATGAGCTGCTGCAGAGATCTTTGCTCTCGATCCTCCTGAAGGGGGGCAGGAATCGGAGGGGTCAATTCGCGGCGTTAATGCGATTGAGTCCTGAATAGACCCTTTTTTAAATGGGCGAACCGGAAGCTCTTTCCTAGGGTTGGAGGATGCCGGCAGGATTAGATAGCAAAGCACTATTGCCCCTCTGCTTAACGGGGTAATAAAACGTTCGGAATTGCCAGGCAGGAAGAATACGTATGAATATGATCCCCTCCCGTGTGTGGCCGGTAGTCCTAGCCGTCAGCCTTCTTGTGGTTACGCTCACGGTGGCAAGGATTTCCAAGGTCACGGCTGACAGAGGTGTTTCCTGGGTTGGTCACGAGGTCTACTCGGGCGCGCGAGTCAATTCTGCCACAGCCGCTGATTACGACGGGGACGGGTGCCAGGAGATCATCTTTTCTGCCGCTGGCCAGGTGTTCATGTTTCATGGGCCCGATTATAAGACAAAGCAGGTCTTGGCTTCGCTTGAGTCAAAACGCCCGAAGTCAAAAGCCCAATGCATTCACAGTGTCCTGCATGACGTGGATCAGGATGGAGATCTCGATTTCGTGGGTTCGCATGTCCGTGGGCTCTTCTGGCTTGAGTGCCCTGGGGAAAAAGCAACCACCACTACCTGGAAAACTCACCAGATCACAGACGAGATCCATGGTGTTCACTGTATTCGGTCTTTCGATATTGATCGGGATGGAATCCTGGATCTGATCGCCAACGACTTTACGGATGGCAAGGGGCCTTATTCGGGCTCAATTTGCTGGCTTAAGCCATTAACCCCTCCTGAGTCCGGTGGAATGAGATGGTCGATCATACCAATTGCCCGAGGTAGCGCGCCGGGAGGTAGCCACTATTTTGATTTTGGTGACGTTAACGGGGACGGCCGACCGGACTTCACCCTAGGTGCAAAAGGAAAACCGTTTGAGAACGGCAACTATTTTGCCGTCTTTTATGCTCCGGAAGACCCTGCCCAGCCATGGCGCCGGGAGTTTCTTCCCGATCCCGGTGGGCAGACTGGTGCAACCCACGCGGCTCCTGCTGATGTCAACGGGGATGGTGAGCCCGATATCCTGGCGAGCCGAGGACACGGTAAGGGGGTAGTCTGGTTCGAAGGACCGGACTGGAAGGAGCACGTGATCGACGAGGACATCCTGTTTCCCCACTCCACAGATTTTGGAGATATTGACGGGGATGGAGATATAGACCTCTCCAGCGTTGGTTTTGGCTCGAAGCTCGCCGCGTGGTATGAAAATGACGGGCGGGGCAACTTCACCCGACATGTCCTTAGTCGTAACCAGATGGCCTACGACACAATGATCACGGATCTCAATGGTGACGGGGACAAGGACATCCTTGTGGCGGGGCAGAAGAGCGAGAATGTCATCTGGTTTGAGAATCCGGGTAACCGTGGAGACTGATAGTTCTCTCCAGAGTTAGAAAAGAAAGAGAGGTAGAGGGGCATGCCCATCGGCTCTTACCGGAGTCGCGAGAGTTCGCGGGTTGATGCCTGCACCCTCGGATTCTCTCTTTCAGGAGTCGGTTCTCCAGAGGGTGTTCTGTGGTTACACCCGGAAAGGGGAATGAAAGCGAGGAGGAGACAGTATTTTATGATTCGGGTGCCGTGGTGGCATTCGCTGGTTGAGCCCTTCTTTTCCTGAGCGTGAGCTTGATCGCAATACAAGGGATAAGGAACAGGAGCATAATCACCATTTTTGTCGTGATAATCCCTATGTAATTAATGAGTTCGAATTGTGATTCGGGCATGGAGGGCGCGAATTTAGAGTGTACCTCGTAGACGAAATCCCCTCCCAATACCAAGGCTCCCCACCACCAGAAGAGCAGAATAAAGCCCATGACCGTACAGCGAGAGAGGATCTGGGAGATTGTCTCAAGCGTCTCGTTGGAGGAATTCATGACACGGCGTCCCTAATACGAATCGAGGCTGGGCGGCAACGGGAATTCTTGGCAGGAGGGTTTCTGGAGAGATGTAAAGCCCTTCTTGTCAGGGAACTGCCGATATGTCACTGCTTGATCATGAAGCGAATCCTCTCTTGTCTTGTTGTGTTTTCCCTTTGCGGGACTCCTGTTGTGTTGGCGGACCACCACAAAAAAGAGGAGGGAGAATTAGGTCTTCCGACCAGCTGGAAAAAGTTCCTGTCATTCAAGCGGAAACAGAAGTCGTTCGGAGTCTGGTCGAATGAGGGGAAAACGACAGATATCTGGGAGGGGATCCCTGCGGGTCTGGACTACAGCAATACTTTTACCAGTCAATTGAGTGCCGATGGCACCAAGATCCTGACATCTCACATCATGCAGACTGCCGATGGAACGGTGTTGAGTACTGGATCCGGGATGGAGACTTGGGATCCAAAGAGGAAAAAGATCGTTTCCAGTTCCGCCGGGTTTGATGGAGGCAAGTTTTATAGTGGATCTGCAGAGTTGATCGGTGTCGATGAGGGCGAAGACCGGTGGAAATACACGGAGAGTATTTCGGGAAAAACCTACGAGGTGATGGTCACCTGGAAAAGTGATGGCCCTGATCGGAGAAGTCAGGCCCTGTCGCGGGCTGGGAAACCAGAAAAGGTGACTGTAAACAAGTTTACGAGAAAGCCTCGCGTCAAGAAATCCAAACCCTGAGCCAGCGGAAGTCATGGGTAAGATGGCGCGGGTTGGCGAGTGGTTCGCCGGTTTGAGCGCGGTTCTGGTCCTGCTGGGGACCGGAGCTTACGGGGGCGGGCGCATGGTTTCGGTGGGGGTCGCCAAGGTTGATGTTACGCCGCTGCACCCGGTGGTTCTCGCTGGATATGGAGGGCGGCAGACTGAATTCGAAGGAGTTGAAACCCGGCTCTGGGCCCGGGCGATGGTGATCGGTGATATCGATCCAGTCGCGGTAGTGGTTATCGATAATTGTGGAGTCCCGGCGGTGTTGAGGGACATTCTGGCGAGGAGGGTTGCGGCGATGGGTATCTCCTCCGAACGCCTAGTGGTGTCAGCAACGCACACTCATAACGCTCCGAATCTCGCAGGGTATGCCCCTATCCTATGGGCTGGAAGGATGACACCCGGACAGGAGGAGCGGATGAAGCGCTACACGGATTTCGCGATAGAGAAGATGGCTCAGGCGCTGGGGCAGGCCCTTGAGAACCGGGAACCTCTTGCTCTGAGCTGGGCGCAGGGGCGTGTTGATTTCGGGGGAAACCGCAGAGTTTTAGGTGATGGTCGCTGGCAGGGATTCGGCTTGGAGCAAGGAGGTCCGGTAGATCACAGCCTCCCTGTGCTGGTAGCCCGTGATGAGAAAGGAAGGGTGAAAGCTCTCTGGGCAAACTATGCCTGCCACTGCACCACTCTGGGTGCTCGAAATCATGTGCACGGGGACTGGGCGGGTTATGCCAACGAAGCAATGGAAAGAAATTTCCCTCTTGCAAGGGCTCTCATGACGATTGGTTGTGGAGCGGATATAGGGCCCCAGCCCTCGGGAGGAGCTGCCGTTGCAAAGCGGCACGGGCAAGCTATCGGGGACGAGGTTCAGCGACTCGTGGAAGGCGGGTTGAGGAAGCTGAATGGGGCTCCTACTGTCGCTTCGGTGACGGCAAGCCTGCCCTTGGTCGAACCGAAGCCGAGAGAATTCTGGGAAGATCTGAGGTCAAAGGGTGGATTTGAAGGAGAGCTTGGGGTGGCGATGCTGAAGCGACTTGATGAGGGAGAAAGGATTCCAAATCAGGTGGCCTACCCGGTGACGAGCTGGCGCTTTGACAACGACCTCGCGATGGTGTTCCTGCCTGGAGAGGTGGTGGTAGACTACTCAGTCCGATTGAATAGGGAGTTGGCGTGGCCGCGCCTATGGTTGACGGCCTGGTCCAATGGAATGCCGGGTTATATTCCTTCGAAGCGAATTCTCAAGGAAGGTGGCTACGAGGCTGATTTCTCACAGGTCTACTACGGGCAACCCGGTCGCTACCGGGATGAAGTGGAGGACGAGGTGGTAGGAGCTGTCCGCAAGGTGGTGGGTGAGAGTTTCCTGGCCCCTGCGGATCAGGAGAGGGCTCCCTTTCATCGTCTTCCCAGTCAGGAACGCCGGGTGATCAGACGTCTCTCGGAGAGGGCGAAAGAACATGGTCCTCCCGGGAGCTCTGTATTGAGGAAAGCTTTCTACACCCATTTGCGGCACGCCCTGCCGGCTCTGCAGGCAGTCATTCCCCTGACCGCAGAGGAGACTGCCTGGCATAACTGGGCAGGAGATTTTGTTCCGCGATTCTTCATTCGACAGGAGAAGCGGGCTCAGAAGGTGGGCTGGCTCGGGAGGGTTCCTGCCCGGGGTGACACTCCGAGGGTTCTCTGTTTTTCTGGGGGTCTCGGGTGGAGCAGTGAGCCCACGACGGAGGGATTCTCGCTGGTGGTGGGTGGTCAGGAGCGCCTGCGCTTTGATCTATCCCGCGAATTATCCTTTTGGCAGGGCGCCGATGGGGCTCTGGACTTGTATTATCTTCCAGCTTGGAAGTCCGAAGTTGATACGGGGGGAGTATTCCTGATCGTTCTGGGAGAGCAATTTCTCGCCAAGGGTGGTCAGATTGAGTTTCGAGTGGAGTCCGTGGGTGAGGGGTCGAAGCGCTGGTTCGCTATCGATGCTGAGCAGGAGATGGAGCGACTCACCCCTATGCTGTTAGATGCTCTGAATCCCTGGGGCAAGTAGAGGTGGATCTTACCGCTCTCCATAAGCATCGAGATAGCGCTGAAGATGCTTGATACGCGCCTTCGTAAGCTGGGTTTGCTGTCCGTAGAACAGGAGGGGGGCTGCAGATCCGCCTCGCATTTCATCGGCATGGAACGCTGCATTCGCATCGCGAAAAGCGACCCACGCCCGTTGAGCCTTTCGTAAGAGTTCGACAGATTTTGCGTCTGGCAACAGCGCGATAATCCTTTCGTAGACCGTGTTCAGTTCTGCGTCGGCTTTCTTGAAGTCCTTGCGAGCCTCTCCGTTCATCTCCTGTTGAGACTGAGCTTGCGCAGGAAGAGACAGTAGCAGAGCGTATGCTCCAAGGAGGGTCAGGATTGAAAGCCTCATGGATGGGATTCTGGGTCTTATTGACTGCATGT
The DNA here is from genome assembly GCA_002380675.1 of Akkermansiaceae bacterium UBA4145. Lineage (GTDB taxonomy): Bacteria > Verrucomicrobiota > Verrucomicrobiia > Verrucomicrobiales > Akkermansiaceae > Roseibacillus_B. The sequence continues at coordinate 6,930 of DFWB01000127.1, read as the reverse complement.
CAACTGGTCGAACCTGTCACGGGTGTGCTGGAGATCGAGGGTGCTGACAAGTTTCCAAACTGGCAGGAAACGGTATGCTGTTTATGTGCTTCAGCTTGTCAATAGCCTTGCGCTTTACGGGATCGAGACAGCCCGCTCCCATCGGGTATGCCAGCTGTGGGTGGCCCAGTTGTCCTTAGTGATATAGGAGCGCACGACGAGAGCGTCGTTTTGCGTGCCTGGGGCGTCGACGAGTTCGGCATAGAGCAGGCCATGGTTAATGCCGACTGCTTTTCCCGGATTACGCCGGTCGGTTTTGGCGGCGCCAGAGTCGTCGGGGTTGAAGACGTCGATGGAGCCTGGGAGATTCCTCCCGAAGGTCTTGCCGTCCCAGGTGAGTTTACTTGGCGGTGATCCGTGGGTATGGCCGTGAACGAGGGCGATTACGTTATATTTGCTCAGGGTGTCCCAGAAGCCTTTGAGATCCTCGGCGGGCCAGTCGTATTCGGGGCCATTAGGGTGGAGGTGGAATGAGACGATGATGGGTCTCCCAGAGTTGCCGACCTTTTCAGCGAGGTCTTTTCGCAGGAACTCGAGGCTGGCCCGGGCGGCATAGTGGTGTCCCTCCCGGCGCTCCTCGCCTTCACCGGCGAACATCCCAACCGAGACTCCGTGGAGGGGGCCCCAGTCCCACGAGTAGTGGAGGCCGTTGGGTGAAATGTGGTGAACATGAGGACGGGTTTTGTTGCGCTCGATGAGGGCGTTGGTGATGAAGGTGTCGCCCTGTGGGCCATCGTGGTTGCCATGAAGATCATAGACCGGCCAGGGGATCTTTCCATCCTTGCCGGTGAGTCCGTAGTCGTCGACGTAGCGGCGCCACTCGTATTTTCCCATGGCGTCGTAGTGGCCGCCGGTTTTGTCAAAGCTATCGACAAGATCGCCCGTGACGATGACGCCAAGGATGGTTTTCGCAATATGGCCGCCGCCGAGACTTTCAGGAATGGGCTGTCCCGGAAGCTCATTAAGAATCGTGACGAAGCGAGAGTTCGCCTCTTCAGAATAGGGGTCGAGTTTGGTGGGTTGGGGAGCCTTTTCAGCGAGATACTGAGGGTCGCCAGTGATGAAGAAGGCGTAGCGTCTGGTTTCTGCAGCGAGCGGAAGGATAGTGATGATCAGAGTGAGAAAAAGTGCGCGGGTCATGCTGGATTGTTTTAAAGGTCGAAAGGTTGTCGGTAATGGCGCCGAGGATCCTTGCCTCGATCAGGTTGATTCGGAGGGGCTGAATACGGTTTCGGGAATTCTTCCGAAAGATGCGACCTTCCCGCAACCCGATTCTTGCGGCCCACTTGGATGGTGACGGAGCGCTTAGCCATATTATTTGTGGCACGGGTTTCGGATGGCATGGGGTAGAGTGGCGAGAGAGTTCTTGCGTATCTTGAGGTTCTTAACTTTATCGTGGTTCACGGGGTAGATCATATCAATACTCGAGAGAAGCCGTGAATGGTCACCCAGGTTGCAATCCCAAGAGGTCTTCAATGATGAAGAGTGCAGGCCGGTATATTGTCGCGGCCTTATGGATGGCCGTCGGGCAAGCCGAGGGAGCCGTTACCTTGCCTGGAGTGATTAGCAGTCACATGGTCTTGCAGCGGGATAGACCAGTGCCAATCTGGGGTTGGGCCGATCCAGAGGAGGAGATCACTGTGGAGTTTGGCAGAGCGACGGCGAAGGGAAAGGCGGACGAGCATGGGAGCTGGAGGGTTGTATTACCCGCCATGAGGGCGGATCGCAGAGGCCGCCGCATGACGATCCGCGGTAAGAATACGATCCAGCTGGATGATATCCTCATCGGCGAAGTCTGGGTAGCCTCGGGACAGTCGAACATGGAAAAGCCGCTAGGGCCGGCTATTGGCCAGACACCATGCAATGATTGGAAGGAGGAAGTTGCAGCAGCAAATTTCCCTCAGATTCGTCTTATGGAGATGCCGCCTAGAGAGGCGGAGGATCCCGCATCGGACGCCGATTGTGACTGGTTGCCCTGTTCTCCGCAGAGCATCATGGTGCAGCGAGGTCGTGGTGCTGGTTACTCGGCCTGCGCCTATTTCTTCGCCCGCAAACTTCACAGGGAGTTGAAGGTTCCAATCGGGATAATTACGGCAAGTATCGGAGGGACTCGATGTGAATCCTGGACGCCCGGACGAGACGGCAGGTTGTTTAACGGCATGATCGCTCCAGTGACTCCGATGGTGATCCGAGGGGCAATCTGGTATCAGGGCGAGTCCAACGTGGGAGATGGCTTACGGTATGCGACCAGGATGCAGGCTCTGATTGAGGGCTGGCGAAAAGCATGGGGGTATGAGATCCCGTTCTATTTTGTCCAGATTGCACCCTTCTCGGGCTATTCCTCAGGCAGCCTCCCTATGCTGTGGGAGGCTCAAGTAAACAACCTGAAGATTCCAAAGACGGGAATGGTAGTGACGACCGACCTGGTCCCCGCCATCAGCGATATTCATCCGGTTAACAAGATTGATGTGGGCGAGAGGCTCGCCCTGTGGGCCCTGGCCAAAGTTTACAAGACCGATGTCGTTTTCTCAGGACCGATCTATAAGTCGATGGAGCTCGAGGGAGATAAGATCCGGCTGTCCTTTGCGCATGTTGGGGGCGGGCTCAAGTCGCGAGATGGTAATCCTCTGGTCGAGTTCGAAATTGCCGGCGCGGACGGC
>DFWB01000127.1:0-3841 GCA_002380675.1 Akkermansiaceae bacterium UBA4145 | reverse complement strand
CCGTGCCAGTCAATGCCCGTTTCGGCTGGTCGAACGAGGCCTATCCCAACCTCGTCAACAAGGAAGGCCTTCCGGCGTCACCCTTCCAAACCAGGGATTGGCAGGGCGGCACTGGAGAGTAACCGGGTGGGAACCCCTGCTTTGTCGGCCGCTATTCCGGTTGAACCAGACAGAGGCGTAAGCCCAGGTGGCGGCCGTAGCGCCTTGGTGAATTATGGTCGCGGTAGGCGGAGCGGCTTCTCCATGCGCTGGCGCCCCAGAAGCCGCCACGGACCACGCGGACTGTCCCCACCGCTGGACCCTCGGGATCTTCTGTCGGTGATTTCTCATAGTAGTCGGGCTGATACCAATCGTGGCACCATTCCGCGACATTGCCGTGCATGTCATAGAAGCCCCATGCGTTCGGTTTCTTCCCGCCGACTGGATGGGCCGCGCTTTCGGAGTTCTTCACGTGCCAGCCGTAGTCGAGGAGTCCGGGTTTATCTCCTCCGAAGCAGAACTTATTTTCACTTCCGGCTCGGCAGGCATATTCCCATTGAGCCTCGGTAGGGAGGGAATACTTCCCCTCCTTGGTTCCCGCCTTGGCGTTGAGTTTCGCGATGAACTCCTGGCAGTCGTTCCAGCTAACCCGTTCCACGGGGTTAGAGGGATTTGTGAACCGACTCGGGTTGTTGCCCATCACGGCTTCCCACTGCTCCTGAGTCACTTCAAACTGACCTAGATAGAACGGCCGAGTGAGTTTAACGGTATGGGAAGGTTTGCTCTCGTTGTCACCCATTGTGAACTCACCCGCCGAGACCATGATCATATCAATTTTTACCCCGCCGCCCAGGTCCACGGCGAGCTTCTCCGGCACCCCAACGCTCGCGGCCGTAATTTCGCGTTTCGGACCAGCGGCTTTCTCAATCACTTGAGCAATGGAGGAGGTTGCGGAGAGCAGACCGAGCGTGATAGCAGTTGCGAGTCTTTTCATATAGCTGTTGTACCCTCTACTGAGGGTTCGAGTAGCAGCAGGGAGAGGCGCTTGTCGTGAATTATAACCATCCAGCTGGGTGGCGAGTTTTTTGGGTAAGATTCGGGGAGAATATGCTGAATCCGTGACCCGAGTCTGACCACTGCGCAGGTCACCACAACCATCCACAAAAAACTCCCCGACCGCAACGGTCGAGGAGTTTAAAGAATATTTATGGTTGGATCAGGAGTCTTTCTTCTCGCTGGCGATCTTGGCGAGAAACTTCTTGGGGTCTTTTGCCACCTTGCCCTTGCAACCTCCGCAGCACACCGCCACAGAGATTGTCGCAGTGGCATCTGGGTCGTTATCGCGGCCACTAATTGGGCACTTGCCATCAGCGGCCTTGGCGACCTTGGCGAGAAGAGCGGCAGGATCCTTTTCAAACTTGGACACGCACCGCCCGCAGCAAAAACCAACCTTCACCTCGACGGCAGTGCTGCCATCCGCAGCTTTTCCTTTCACAGGGCAGATTTTGTTCACTGGGCCGGCGAAGGCGGGGAGCAGAGACAACATCAGTCCGCAGACAATAAGAGAGATAATTTTCATAGGCTTTTTGGGGTGATCCTAGTGAGGAACCATCAGATCATCCTATCGGCGTTGAGGTTGTCAAGTCCCCCTTGCGGCAGCACGGGAATTGTTGCTAAGAACTGTTTTTAATCCGGGAACAGGATCCCAAGCTAAGGTGGAACCGTTTATTTGCGTCCTAATCTCATGCGTAAGAGTTAATCACGAAGACTCAACACTTGTCCTCAGGTCTCTCTTGGGCCAAGCCATGAGAATGATTCGTCAGACCCTTCTATTGCTCGTTCTCTTCGCTTCGCCCCTCTACTCGGATGATCGCAAGGGGGAGATCAGGCATTCCTTTCTGGGGCTTGGGAAGGGGGCTCGCAGCTCGATCATTGCCGAGGACGGAACCGTCTCATGGAAAATTGATCTTCCAGCCAGTGATGGGTGGGTTTTGCCAAACGGGAATGTCCTGCTGGCAGTCTACCCCTGCCAGAAATACCCCAGAGGCGGGGTGGCGGAGATAGAGCGGGCGTCGAACCGCACGGTGTTCTCCTACCAAGGGCAACAGAGGGAAATCAGCACAGTTCCGCTTCTCCCCGATGGTAACTTTCTTGTGGCTGAACTAGGACCAGAGCCTCGTGCTCGGACGATTAACAGAAAAGGAGAGATCCTTCATGATATGCCATTATCCTGCCAGACGGGGAATGCACATATGCAGACCCGGATGTTGAGGAGGCTTCCCAATGGGAACTATATTGCGCCTCATCTTCTGGATTTCGCGGTCAAGGAATACAACCGAGAGACAGGAGCGGTGCTTAAGACCTTTCCTACGGATGATCGTGGCCGGGAAAAGCGTGACTGGCCTTTTACCGCGATTCGTCTGGCGGATGGGAATACTCTTATTGGCTGTACAAATGGCAACCGGGTGATTGAGGTTGATAGTCAGGGGGAGATTGTCTGGAAGGTGGATAACGAGGACCTCGGCAAAGAGCTTCTCGATGATGCCTGCGGTGTGCAACGCCTTCCAAACGGAAATACGGTGATCACTAGCTATCACGCAAGTGGCAATCGCGTGAAACTCACCGAGGTGACCAGAGACAAAAAGGTGGTGTGGACATACAGTGGGGGGAAACACGGATTCCATCACTTTCAGGTTCTCACTACCAACGGGAAGCCGCTCAAGGATAACACGATGAAGTAGCAGGGGCTTGCAGGTGGAAGAGCATCCGTTTCTTTCCGCGCGGTCGTTTTATGATCCGCCAAGGCCGGTACTGCTCCAGTTTCAGTGGGTTGGTCGGAAGAGGGGGCTTGCGGCTTGTGCGAGTTCTCGGGTGTGCTTTAATTGTGGGTCGTATTTTCGACTACCCTGAACCACCGAGTGGAGTCTAGAAAACAAGGAATGCTCAGAAGGAAGAAATCATCGAAGTCCTCTGACAATGGTCTCCTTGCGGGAGGGTGCTTCATGGCCATGCTGGTGGTCGGCGTCGTATTTACTCTCTACCTCTATGCTGCAGCTCCTCCATGGATGGCGGAGTTACATAGTTTCTTTGAGGGCAACGAGGGCCGTAGTTACGGAGTCGGTCCTCAGCCCTCGGATTTTAAAACTAAAGATGACGTTGTTTCGATGATGGTCGGTCTAAGCGTTGCTAATGCCTGTATCACGGCCTTCTTATGGTTTATTGGTTATAAGGTTTGCCAATGGATGGTCACCCGGCCTCTCAAAAAGACGAGATCCAGATCAACGGCACTCGCCCGTGCCGGCTCCTGGGCGTTTTTGATTCCTATTAGTTCGCCTGCTGGTGCTATGGGTGTGTTTGTGAGCGTGATCTTAGTCAGCTCCGGAAACGCACAGGAGCACCCATGGGTCCTCTTGAATTTAATTAGCCCGGTAGGGACCGTCGCGGTGCTCCTGCTGCTTTTCCCCAGGTCCAGGGACATGGACGAGGCCTTCGATGTCATCGCTCCGGATGTTCCTGAAGAGGGTCAGCCATCGGATGAGGAGGAGCGAGAGCCGTAATTGGATTGCGTTTGAACAGAGCTGTGGAAGGGTCCTGAGAAATCGAGCCTCGGCTGGCGTGGAGAAGTGCTGCCAAACGAATTTTGGCAAGGGGAGGTCACCATGGGACAACGATGTCGTTTTCGACGGCAACGTCGATCCGAGTTGGAACAAAGTCCGTGGTGCCAACGAGCTCTTCTCCATTCATTCGCATCACGCGTATTGTAAACCCCTGCTGGGTGGCCAATTTCTTTGCTTCACTCAGGGTATGACCAATATATGGGGGCTTATTCTGAGGCGTCTTCTTTTCCTCTCGATCGTTCTTT
>DFWB01000046.1 GCA_002380675.1 Akkermansiaceae bacterium UBA4145 | reverse complement strand
CCACTGGTCATCCTGTGAATTCATAGGGGCCATAAGACCGGGGTAGGTCTTTCCATCGAGTGGCCCGGTGAGACCGTGCAGGATCGTGCGAACCATAGTACTTCCACTCCCGATAATACGTGGAGCCTGAACCATCGAAGGCGCAAGGAGTTGCCCGGGCTTACCATCAGGCACTGGCGTCCCCTTTCCATCCGGACCATGGCAGGTATAACACAGCTGGCTGAAAATCACTTTACCCTTCTCCATGGAACGGGCCAGCTGCGCATTTTTCCTGCGGGCCTCAGCCGCAGCCCGGGCTTGGGCTCGCATGCTCGCGCTCTTGCTGACCACCGCCTTGACGGCATCGTTTCCCTCGAAGGACCTGGCGACCTCATCTGCAAGCGCCAGCAGGTCCTCGTTCTGCGTCCCGCTCAGGACAATGGAATTGATGAGCTGAGTTGCCACCTCAGCATTGGGGCTCCCGCTCAATTCTCCCAGTTGCAGGATGGAGGATACGACCGTCTGGTCGCCCTCTCCCATCAGCGCTTCGCCAACTCTGAGCGCCTGAACCTTCACCATGATGGAATCATCGCCCAGCGCTGAGGCAACAGTGGCCGCCTCTACCGTTCCAATTCCCTCTAGCGTCCAAAGAGCATTTGCCCGACCAAGTTCCGTCTTGCCCTTGAGCACAAGCTCTTTCAGCGCAGGAATGACGGAATCGCGATCCTTGCGTAGAATGATCAACTTCTTGGCGGTATCCCTCCACCAGCCATTGGGGTGAGAGAGATGCTTCACCAGCTCGGCAGTGGTCTCGTCCAACATCCGGGGTTGCGGGCCCGGTTTGAAATCCCTGTGGACCAGACGATAAATCCGTCCCTTGCCTATATTCTTGTCGAGCCCCCACTTGTCGATCACGCCCCGCAGATAACTGCCCGGACGCGTCCAGTTCCCCTGCTGGATAATACCCCGGTGCATATCGACAAGTAGCATCCGGCCGTCCGGGGCAGTTTCGGCCCACAACGGCCGGAAATTGGCATCACGGGTCCGAATAAACTCCGAGCCGGGATAGGCGTTAGTCAGCACGGTTTTCGCATCCTTTCTCTCGAGAGAAGCTCGTCGAATCAAGCGCCCTACTGGCTCAGGAATGATCAGATCCCCCCTGATGTCCTCAGGAAGGCGATCTCCACGGAAGATTCCCTGACCCGCACATCCAGTCATATTGTTGAGGCCCCCATTGGAACCAACCCGACCACGACCGCCCTGCACGTCGGGAATCTCCGCAATCGGAAACACACGGCGGAAATCGCGGGCAGTCTGTCCCGGCAGATCAAGCATCCCGTAAACCGGAGGTTGCTGGAAAAAGAATGCAGGATTCTCTCCTCCCGCCGTGGAATAGTAGAGCCGACCCCAGTTATCCTGGGTCAGACCCCACTGCCCCCCTCCACGGGGGATACGCTCCATCTCCAATTTGCCGTTGGTATACCGGTAGCGCCGATTTTCGTAGGTAATGTAAATCCAGTTATCGAGTCCCCAGATCAGCCCACTGGGCTGGTGTTCCATGTTGCCTCCCCGTCGTCCACCGTCATAGATCTTCTCTTTTTCATCGGCGACTCCATCTCCATCGGTGTCCCGGTAGTTCCAAAGGTCAAGGGTGTTGGTTACGTGCACCATCACCCGGTCATCGAGGGGCAGAACCGCCCGGGGGAGAAGAAGGTTATCAATAAAGACACTGTGTTTGTCATAGACCCCATCGCCATCCGTGTCCTCATGTCGTGAAATTCTACTTCTAGGTTCCTGCTCGCCCGTCGCGTCAGCGGTCTGCATGTAGGTCCGCATTTCCACCACGTAGAGAACGCCGTTTCCATCAAAGGCACAGGCCACGGGCTCCTCAATATTCGGGTCGCTGAGGACGAGTTCGAGGGAATAGCCATCGGGCAATTCGATAGATTTATGGGCCTCCTCGATACTAAGGAATCCTCGCTGATAGATTGTATCGCCGGGCTCAGCGGAGAGAATCGTTATCCCCGCGGAAAAAAGCAGGGCACTAACACCCCTCAGGACTTTGCAACTTTTGAAATAGCTCATGGGCTTAGGAATGACTCAATGACTCCTCATCCTAAGGCGTCTGCCTGACCAGAGGCAATCCCACATCCGTGTTCCCGTTAAGCGTGACCCATACCGGAAACTCTTGGTTCGCCGGGAATTCTCTGGAGCAGCCCGCTCTCTCCAAGCCTCGCGCACGCTACGAAGCGTCCCGGAGCCCTGAGCTAGCGGGTCCGGAAAATGTAAACTCCCTTCTTATTCCCGACCCCGATATCGGTTTTGTCGTCCCCATCGAGATCGCCTACTGCAACTTGGGTTCCTACTCCCGAATCCGTGTCCAGGAGGTGCGGGATATATTCCACCCCATGTTTTTCACTTCTCCTCAATTCGAACCAGTAGAGAACCGAAGGCTGATCCGCTCCGGGGTCTCCACCGCCATGAGCCCACCAGCGCTTACCCGTGACGAAATCCGTGAGGCCGTCAGCATTAAAGTCTCCAAGCGCCATGGAGTGGTGTTGAGAAAAGGCGACTCCTCCAGCTCCCGGCTTGGCTTCCGAGGGCATGATAACGTGTTTTTTCAGGGAAACTCCTCCGCCACTCGTCTCATTCTCGAACCAGGCGATTCCCCATCCATGGGCCCACAAGCT
>DFWB01000195.1 GCA_002380675.1 Akkermansiaceae bacterium UBA4145 | reverse complement strand
GAAGGCGAGGGTGAAGGTGAAGGAGTCATCCCCGTGATCCCATGCTCGTGTGAAGGGCGTGTCTGTGGTGATGATGGATGCGGAAACACCTGCGGCATTTGCCCAGAGGCCGACCAGACTTGCTCAGAAGAAGGGCTGTGCATTGGTGGGTCGACAGGAAATGGTACGGGGACAGGCACCGGAACAGGAACCACTGTAGAGGGAGAATGCAGCCGTTCGGGCATCGCCTTCGCTGAGCAGACTGCGTCCATTGAATCCGGTCAGAGCGGCAGCGTCTTCATTTATGGCGGTGCCACGGCCACCGCCGCCCCCTACGACATGATCCGATTGGAGTCCTACCAACTGGCTCCCTATAACGGCCCCACAGGGCCTGGCACCTATTCAATTGACGGCTCAAACTATGAAGACTGCCCCCTATGCCTGCGTGCATACTCAGGATGCGGAGAGACCTCGTGCGATAAAATTTATTACGCGGATGAGGGCAGCGTTGAAATTTCCCAACTCGGAGGCCTGGGAACCACCTTTACGGCAACCCTCAAAGGTGTCGTCTTCAAAGAGGCCACCATTGACCCCAACACCTACCGCTCGACCAATGTCCCGAACGGAGATCGCTGGTGCATGGACGGCGTGCAACTCTCTGCTGAGATCGCGGAGCCCTCATCGGGCCCAACAACGGGAGATTTACCTGTTGCAACCGAGCCAGCAGACGCATCTTGTGTAAGCGCTGGAAACGGCACCGGACCTGCACTGATTGGACAAAACGTGGGTGATTTCCAACTGCAAAATTGTAACGGAGAAATGGTCTCTTTCCACGCCTCTTGCGGAAATAAGGTCAAGTGGCTGATGAGCACAGCTGAATGGTGCACGGCCTGCACCGCGCAGCTTCAGGGTATCGCGAATAAATACAATGGGTACATCAGCAAAGAAAACCTGCCCGAAGGTCTGGATATGTGGATCGTCCTCACAGAGAACATGTCCTATGGAAAACCCTCGCTGGATCTATGCAAGCAATATGCTGCTGCCAAGAATATTGATCCAAATATGCTTTTTCTGGATTGGTCGGACACGGAAGTTCAGGTCCCACTGGTTCTCCCGGATGGATACGCCATCTCAACCAACGCCTACGGTACGGTGTGGAATAAGATCAACCCCTATCTGACAGCAGACTCAGATGGCGCCGTTTCGAGCTTCACGCCATGGCACGCGGTGATGCGCGGTTCGAATATGGAGCACATCTGGAGTAGCTTCTATGATGAAACCAAATACGCCGAAACCTTCGTCGAACAACTCTTGAGCGAATAAGCCCGAATAACTGCCTCATAACGAACGATACGCTCTGCAATAGAGCAGAAGGGTAGTCGCGCCCATTCCAGAGGAAACAAGGCAGAAGTCCTTGACAAACAAGCCTCGTTGGAATACTTGCAGCGGCTCCGCTCTGTAATCCGAGCGCTATCTCAGCATTCCAAGGATCTAGGACAATGGTAAAAATCCGACTGGCTCGCTACGGCAAAAAGAAACAACCGATCTACCGAATCGTGGCTGCAGACATCTCTGCTCCTCGAGACGGAAAGTATCTGGAGCGGTTGGGCTGGTACAATCCACGCGCCAATGATGAGGCCGAGCAACTGAAACTCGACGTCGAGCGCGTAAACTACTGGATTGGCGTCGGCGCACAGCAAACAGACCGTGTTCGTCATCTCATCAAGCCGCTTCTGGATGCAGCCAAAGCCTAAGTCGCCATGCTCTGCCGCCATCCCTGATGGTCGGCCTGCGGCGCAGCTCTGGAATCAAACGAAGCAGTCATGGCGAAGTCCGACCAGACCCCCAACGCTGACGCCAGCAATGAAGATCCTCCCCGTGTAGCGCACGACGCTCCGGACGAAAATAAGTACCTCTTTTTCGGCCAGCTTGGAAAACCTCACGGTCTCCGAGGTGGCATTTTCGTGACCCCATTCAACCGGGACACAGCCGAACTTGCCCCAGGATTTAAATTCATCGCCTGGAATGACCGACTGGGCCCAAGAGAAGCCGAGGTCAAATCGGTCTCCCTGACAGACAAGAAAGGCCGCACGGCTGTGCGCCTTAGCATCAGCAAAAGCCGCGAAGATGCGGAAGCGCTGCGAGGAGACCGAATCTATATTCCCTGGGAAACCATGGAATCTCTCGGTGATGAAGGCTTCTATTACAGCCAGATGGTTGGCTTCGAGGTCGTGAAACCTTCTGGCGATGCCATTGGAGAAGTGAAAGGGGTCTTCGAAGCCGCGACCGACATCTTCGTTGTCCGCGCTAAAGGGCGAGAAATCCTCATCCCAGTGGTCAAGGAGATCGTCTTGGGCATCGACGCACAGGCACGCCGGATCTGTGTAGATTTGCCGGAGGACATCGCTGAAGCCAACGAAAACTCAAAAACAAAATCCGCCAGCAAGGAAGAATGAGAGAGTTCTTCCTTTGGCACCCCACCTCCATATCTTGACCATCTTCCCTGAGTTTTTCGAAGGGCCGTTGGGCATCTCCCTTCTCGGAAAAGCCATCCGGGATGAGCGCGTCCACATCTCCTGCCGGAATATTCGAGATAAAGCCACCGATAAGCACGGCACCGTAGACGATACACCCTACGGAGGCGGCTCCGGAATGATCATGGCCCCAGGGCCTATCGTAGACTCTCTCGAATCCATCGACGCTGAATTCGGAACACAAGCCCATCGCATCTCCCTGACACCCTCGGGGACACCGCTCAGCCAAAACCATCTGAAGCGTTGGAAAAGCCTCGAACACATCGCGATCGTATGTGGGCGTTACGAAGGCATCGATGCACGAGTCGGCGATCATTTCGTCAATGAAGAAATCAGCCTTGGAGACTTTGTCCTCTTTGGGGGAGAGGTCGCTGCGCTGGCGATCATTGAAGGCATCGTCAGGTTAATCCCTGGTGTTGTAGGCAACGAAGCAAGCGTCGAAGAAGAATCCTTTTCCGAAGACCTGCTTGAATACCCTCAATACACACGGCCCCGAGTCTACCGTGGCCACGAAGTTCCCGAGATTCTTTTAGGAGGAAACCACGGCGCTGTGCGCACCTGGAGACAGGAACAAGCCAAGGCTAGAACAGAGCGTTACCGGGCAGACCTCCTCCCCTCAGAAGCTCTGACTGTCACGTCCACCGACAAAAACACTTGATTTTTTTAAGAAAATGAGGCTTCATATCGCGCTCGTCCACTATCCGGTTCTAGATCGAAAGGGTCAAAGAGTCACCACTTCGGTTACAAACCTGGATATTCATGATTTCGTACGCATCGCTCTGACGTTCGACGTCGAGAAAGCTTTTATGGTCACTCCAATCACACAGCAACGTGAAATGATCCAATACGTCAAAGACGCCTGGATCGGCCGCGAAGAGTCCTCTGAAAAGAAGATTCGGAGTCGTGCGTTCACTCGGTTGGAGGCTGTGCCAAGTATCGAGGCGGTTCAAGACGATATCCTGAAACGTACGGGTTGCGCTCCCTTCACAATCACGACGAGCGCTACGAAGGCCGAG
>DFWB01000266.1 GCA_002380675.1 Akkermansiaceae bacterium UBA4145 | reverse complement strand
CCTCGGACCAATGCCTGCAAGAAACCCGGAGAGTGGCAGAAGTATCAAATCGACTTCCTCGCTCCCAAGTTTGACGCCTCAGGAAAGAAGACCGCCAATGCGAAGTTTCTGGTCGTGAAACTTAATGGCAAGATCCTCCACGAGAATGTCGAAATGAAGGGCCCTACCCCCTCCGGAGTCACCGGACGTGAAGCCGCTACCGGCCCCATCATGTTCCAGGGCGACCACGGTCCGGTCGCCTACCGAAACATCAAAATCACTCCGCTCAAAAAGTAGGTCTTTTACGGGATCTTACTTCGCCACGTGGATTGTATTCCAGATCTTGGTCACGATCTCCTCTCCTTCATCCGTTTCAAGGTCGAGATCGATCTGCATCATGTGAACGGGCTGCAGGTTCTCTACCTCCACAAACACCGACTTTCCGTCCGGAAGAAGTCGGGCGGATTTGACCGGGAACTTAGTGCGGCCCTTCGGGGGGCCTGCTGAGTTGCGGTGCCCAACCTGAAACTCTCCCGTGCCGTAGTCATGGGTCCAGCGTAAGTCGGACCCAGAGAGGTTGAAGCTCTCCGGGTCTTCGGCAAGCTCCTGGTCCAGTTTCTGGGTGAATCCGATCTCGAGCCCGCCGTCACGGACCTTCAGACTGCTTGGCATGCTTACGGCCTTGCCCGTATAACGCACCCGGTCAAGGCCACCTTCGCGACCGGCATTGCTCTGCCACCCCTTGAGGCCAGCCACATAGAGCTGTCCGTCCTTACGATTAAACTTCCCACGCATCGCACTGGAGGTTGGGCGCACCGGAATCTTGACCACTCCACCCTGCATCAGGGCTCCTTTCTTCTCCTTGAGCACGACATAGATCGCGCTCTGCCCATAACTGAAATGCAGCATCTCTCCCTTGTAGGGACCCCACTTGTCACTGGTCACCCAGACCTGCCCCCCGTTGGAGTTATCCACGTTTTTGGGTAACCAGGCGAGGGGCTTGGGAGCCTCACTGGGATCAAGGTTCTCCTTCCGGCTGCCTCGGCGCTGTCCCACCGTGGGAGTAGTCTTCATGGTGGCGTAGTCCGCCGCCGAATCGACCACTCCGAGAAACTCATCTGGTTCGATCCAGTGAATGGGACAACGTGGCACGAAGGTCCCTTCGTTGTCCCCACTGGTGAGCTGGCCGGTGGGACTCACCCCGATCCCGTTCGGAGCCCGCAACCCGGTAGCATAACGATCGAGTCTGGAACCATCTTTGGAGACTCGCAGGATCGAGCCATGGTGTCGGCTCATTCTCTGAAAGCTGCGTCCCCCACCCCGCACTGGACTACCAAAGGCAAAATAGAACTCTCCCTGCGGACCAGTCTGCAGGTCAAAACAGAAGGCATGGAACCCACTGGTAAGCTCCCAGTCGTTATTGAAGTTTTCGTAGTAATCGGTCTCTCCGTCACCGTTAAAATCGTGGTAACGCGTAATCTGGTCATCAGCCACCGTGTAGATCACATCATCTACGATGGTGAGCCCGAGGGTCTCATGCCCTCCAGCCGCAATACGCTTCCAGATGAGACTCTCGAGCTTCTCATCGATACCGCTGACAACCCAGACATCGCCATCCCAGGTGCACACCGCGGCCTTCGAAGGGTCGCTGAAAAAGTCAAATCCTCCAATCCGCATCTTCATCCCATAGGGGTTCTGGTAAGGCACAGTCAGACGGTCGAGGACATAGGCTGACTTGCCATCGTCCTTGGCGACCTCGCCGACTGTGGTCACCGCCTCCGTCCACCGCGCAGGACCACCTTTCATCAAAAGCGTCAGGTCCTCGAGGGCTTCCGGGACGCTCCCACTTCCATAAACCACCTTGAAGTGAGCCATCCCTGCCGGGACTTTCAGGACGATCCGACCGTCCATCGTCGCAGGTTTTTCCTGAGAGCCCACGACCTGAATCTCAGGAGCGCCCTTCTCATCAGCAAGCACTACCACCGCGGGAGCACTGAACTTCCCCTGGATGGTGCGGGTGATGAGCCCATTCTCGAAGGCCGGAAGTTCCAGGACCGGATCCTTGCCTACCGTATAGCGAAGAACCGTCTTTTCCCCATGGACATACAAGCCCTTGTAATGGGCCTGCGTTTTCGGAAGGGGGCCGAGAGGTGGATACTTCCCATCCTCAGGCATCCGGGTTTCCGCAATACTCCCTTGGTTGTCCGCCCACCCTGGAGCCGCCTGGTTGGTAAACACCTTGGCTCCGCTATGAGAGGGAAAGGCCCCGTGGCCTCCGGTAAAGGGAAGGCCCTCCAACCTCA
Source organism: Akkermansiaceae bacterium UBA4145 (assembly GCA_002380675.1). Lineage (GTDB taxonomy): Bacteria > Verrucomicrobiota > Verrucomicrobiia > Verrucomicrobiales > Akkermansiaceae > Roseibacillus_B. The sequence continues at coordinate 26,282 of DFWB01000266.1, read as the reverse complement.
ATCCTCCCTGGGTCCATCCTGCCGCCATCCGCATGGTGTCAGCATCAAAAGCCACACAAACTGCCCCCTGGGGATCAAGACGGATCACCCGGGAACGAAAAGCAACATTATCTCCCTTCGCGTCCTTGCCAACACGCAGTGCTGTACTCACGAAATTTCCGTACTTCTCCGGCAGGCTTCCCGAAACTGGCTTGGCCGGAGGAACGTCAGGGCTGGCAGCCTTGGCAAAGGCCTGCTCATCCCATGAGAGTCCCTTGAGCTTCGCGACATCGTGAAAGAGAACCGAAGCGGGGACCGCTTCCAATTTCCCTCCAGGAGCCATCCATTTCACAATACAGGCGCCCCCCTTACTCCCGTTCTGGTAAATCACCCGAACAGGATGTGATCCCGCCTTCAGGCGGACCGTGCCACTCTGCTGCTTCATGGGGTGAGGACCCCAATTATCAACCACCAGCTTATCCCCGAGATAGAGACGAGAGCCATCTTTGGAACTCGTCGCGAACAGATAATTACCCTCTTTCGGGACGGTAATGGCCCCGCTCCAACGCACCATGAAGTTCTCTGCGAGCTTCGAACCATGAAAGTCCCCCTTGGATTGAGAAAAATTCACCACCTTGTCGACCCGCACAAGCCAGGGCGTCAAATCCACTGGCACTTCAAATTCGTCTCCAAGTTTATCCTCAAGCTTGAAGTATTCCCCGATCAGGCCAGGCGCTGCCGTAAGAGGGAGCGCGGAAAGGCACATCACGATGTAACTAAGGGTTCTTTTCATTATTTTGATTTTTGGAAAGTGAGCGCAGGTATTGAAGGATCGCTTCGAACTGCTTACGGGAGTCACCGTCGTAGTACTGGGTGAGAGGCGTTTTCCCGTCCAGCGCATACTTAGGCATGATCGTGCCGGGCCAGACCCGGGGTGGGTCATTCATCCACAGATGAAAATAATCGGGTGTAAGCCGCTCCCCGGAGGCTCTCAGGTTGGGCCCCTCTCCTTCGAAGACCGCGATCGCCGCCTTGTCCCCGATGCCATGGCAGGCCCCGCAACTCAGCCCAGCCTCTACTCCCGTCATGGCCCTTCCCACCCCAACTTTTTCAGTGTCGAGGACCTTGGGACTACGGTCGAGACCGGAGCGGCCGGCGGCATGACTAAACCCCAGGGCCAGATTACTGGATCGGGAATGGAAGGCAGGCATACGGTCAGGCAACCATCTCCGCACCTTCGGCTGAATTTCTCCCGCGAAGAGTCTTGTCCGCCAATCGAGCTTCAGCTTGAAGCCCAGGTGATCCAGTGGGGGAGGACCGGCAAGACCTGCAGGTTTGGCCTCGTCTACCTTTTCGTCAGAGGTTCCGAGGCGAGAAACCTCCTCCAGAAAATTACTTCGCAGAGAATCCTCTCCATCTCTGGTGTGGCAGGCGTTGCAGCGCAATTCCTGATATTGACGCTCGGCATATTCCGCAGGGATGAATTGGGCCAGAGAGTCCTGCCCCGATTCCGCTGTCAAGAATGCCCGAAGCTCCGCAGCCATCTCACTCGAAAGCTCATAACCAACCTCGGAGCACTCCGAGGAGGTAAGATCAAAAAGGCCAATCTCAGTCAGGCTTTCCTTTTGTTCCCCTTCTCGTTCGTGACAGTTGAAACAGCCCGCTGATTGCGCCAGAACCCGCCCCTTCGAAGCATCCCCCTTGAGGGGCTGCGAATCCGTCTTTGCTCCCAGCGAACGAAGGAAGGAAGCTACCGAAAGAGCTTCCTCATCATCAAAACCAAAAGCAGGCATGCGTGTCCCCTGATGAAATTTCGCAGGATCCTGAAGAAACTTCACCAGCGCCTCCGGATGAAACTTCATCCCCACACCTCCAAGCCCGATCCGCTGTCCCTCACCAGTCTCTGCAAGGGTATGGCATGAGATACAGTTCTGCTGTCGAAAAATAGCCCCCCCTTTCTCTACCCTTTCCTTTTCAGGAAGTGGATCCGCTCCTCCCGGGTCAGATCCGGCAGAAAGATAGGCCGCAACATGAGCGGCCTTCTCCTCCGCACCCTCGCCTCGAAATACAGCTGGCATGTGTGATTGAGGACGCATCTTACGCGGATCAAGAATCCATCGGGTAAGCCAGCCATGGCGCAGTCGGCCTCCAATCCCATCAAGCGATGGCCCCTTGAGCAGCAACTCTGGCATCAGCTCCTCTGTCCCGGAACTGTGACACGATCCACAACGTTTCTGAGCCACGAGGGATCGGCCCCGGCGCAGAGCCGTGGATCCCTCGAGAGCTGCATCACTCCCGTCGTGACGAAACACCTCCGGGTCGATTGGCTCCTTTGAAAAATCCCTCCCTTCCCAGAGTAATCTCAAGGTCGCGTCATCCCCACCCGGAGGTTGATACTCTACAACGATATCGTGCTCTCCACTGCTAAGGCGCTTTGACTCACTTGGCGTTCCAATTGCTGAAACGATCAGATCGTCATCAATACGCAACTTTGCCTCTCCTGTTCCCTCGAGGTGAAACACAAGCCGACTCCTCTTCTCAAGGAGGAGCTTCCCCTCCCAGCGCGCCGTGAAGTCACTGCCCCTCAGAAAGGGTGAAGGACTTTGCCCCTTTGGCACATGTAAAGTGACCGTCCGCGATTCGCGGGTATCGCTTTTCCCTGCCAAGGTCTCAAGTCGCAGGATAAGGCCCTTTTCGTCCGCGGCCTGTGCCTGAATGGCAACAAGCGCGCACACACCTAGTCCGCATGCCAGCCACGACAAAGCAACTGCATGGGCTCCTCCTCGCATGTGGGTTTCTGCGCCGGATTTCCGCACAACCAGCTCTTAAGCTGGTAGCCAGACCATTCCAAGCGCGACCTTTCGGTTGTTTTGGGCTTTTAGAGGAAAAGAATCCGTCTGGCAAGATACTGCGCCCCGGACGCCATTGCGCTTTTTGCAAGGGCATGAGATACCCCACTCATGAAGTATGTCCCGGCCTTCCTGCTCTTGCTGACTCTTGCGCCCCTCCCCTGCCTGCTCGGGGCCGAACTCGCCGTTGCTCACTTCTTTGGTGACCACATGGTAATTCAAAGAGACAAGCCCATCCGGATCTGGGGCACCTCTCAACCTGGAGAAAACGTCAGAGTCCGATTTTCTATCCGCGATCTCACCGTCAAAGCGGACGCACAGGGAAACTGGCAGATGGAACTGGAAGCTCTCCCCGTCAGCTCTCAGGGAAAGGCTATGATCATCCAGAGCGGTGATACCACGATCACCTACGACAATATTCTGGTCGGTGATGTCTGGATCTGCGGGGGGCAGAGCAACATGGAAGATGAAATCAGCTACGTCTACCACGGAGACATGGAAGTCTCTTCCGCCAATCACCCCATGATCCGCCTTATGACCGTCCCTCAGCAAGCCAGCCCCGTGGCTTTCACAAACATGGACCGTCTTAACGAGTTCAACTCCTGGACCCGGCGTCACGAGCAGAAAGGCAGCTGGTCACAATGTACACCCAAAGCAATCGAACGCTTCAGTGCCATTGGCTATATCTTTGGAAAACGGCTTCACCTTGTGTCGGGTATCCCCATCGGGCTGATTGATAATTCATGGGGAGGCACAACCATTGAAGCTTGGACCTCGAGAAGCACTCTGAAGAAGATTCCAGCAGCACGGGGACTCCTCGAGGAATGGGACAGCAAGATCGCTGCCTATGATGCTGCGGCCAGCTTGCAGGCGCGCATCCAACGCTGGGAAAAGGACAGTGAACGCAGAAAAGCCCGGGGGGAGAAACCCAACCCCAAACCCACGGAACCCGACCAGGATCCCGCCTCTGACCGTAACAACCCCGGAGCCTCCTTCAACGGCATGCTAGCCTCGTTCAGCGAAGCCAACATCAAGGGCGCGATCTTTAACCAAGGATACAATAACGCGCTGGGTAATGCGCGACCACGCCTCTACGCCTCAGTCATACAGGCCATGATCGAGAACTGGCGGGAAACGTTTCGCGACGACGCAATGCCCTTTGGCATCATTGGTCTGACCCCAGGAGGGCAGCCGCAAACGCGGGATAACTATGAAATCCGTATGGTCGATGCAGCGCCTTTCATTCGAGAGGGACAGTTCAAGGCCGCGAAGGCTCTGAAGCACGTATGTTTCATGCCTGCCTACGACCAACAGGTCCCTTTTTATCATCCCCATAAAAAAGTCCTCCACGGTGAACGGATGGCCCGGTGGGCTCTAGCAACGCAATACGGCCAGACTCAGCTCAAGTGGAACCCCACAACCCTTGAGCACACTGAAATCAGCGGAGACCACATCATTCTCTCCTTCAACGGTATGGTCCGGGTTCACGATGGGCGCCCCTTCGAGGGATTCGCCATTGCCGGAAAAGATCGTCATTTCGTTCCCGCCCAGGCCGAATTTGTCGTCAAGGGAAAGGACGATCGCGGCCGCGAGCAAAAAGATGAACGTAAGCTCAAGGTCTGGAGTCCTCTCGTTCCAGAACCCGTGGCCGTTCGCTATGCTTGGGCGAGAAACCCCCTTGGAAATGCCGTCAACAGTGGACATCATGAACGCATTATTCCCATCCCCTCTTTCCGAACCGACAACTGGGACTGGCCCGAAGCTCCTTTCGAAAGCGACCGCGACGAAACCCGAAATGCCCACCGTGAAGCGATCAATACGATGCGTCGACAGGCAAGGGAATGGTCAGAGGCCCGTCCAATGCAAGAGGCCCGGGTCCTTCTCGGCATCGAGGAGGAAGAAACGGTGAAATAGATCCGGACACTTCGGGTATGGAATAACAACGACCTTCCGGATTGCGTTGACGGCTCGGGCTCGCGCACGGTTGACTACGGGGTGCCCCCACCACCTCGAACCCGCAGAAGCCTTCTTGTGCTGGGCGCTTACGCGCTTGCCGCGGCTCATTGCATTGTCACCTTCAGCGTTGGCGAACCTTATCCCTCCCTTCAGGGGCCCATGTTCGCAGGACATCTCCAGCAGGAGAGAACCATCTATGTGCCCTTTTACAGGGAAACGAAAAACATTCCCTCCCTTCCGGCCCATGACCGACTCCTACGGCATGAAACCCTCGGAGTTCCCGCCCAGAAGGATTTTGCCAAGCTTGCCCCAAGGTTTAAAGGAGCTGCTTACCAGCAGTTCCTGATTGGGCATTCTGTTCGAACCAGCAACCCTCGCCCTGGAAACCCCGGAGACTTTCCCGGCGTTGAGTGGTCTGCCTACAAGATTCATGCTCCACTCGATAGCCCTCCAGAACTGATCGGCGAGGAGGATGTCATCCATGATTAGAATTCCCTCGCTGCATCGTGATGATGCACTGCTCCTGAGCCGGTGCGTCTACCTCGGGCTGATTGTTCTCCTTTTTCCTCTTAAATCAGCCTACTCGGTCGCCAGCCTGAGTGCAGAGCATTTCCACCCGCCGCTGGGCCCCTTCACTCTCCTCGAAGCCTTTCCCGCTCCGTGGGTAATCATTGTCATTGAATTCGCAACCTACGCCCTGCTTGCCCTCTGGGTAGTAGGTGTAGGCCAATGGCGAGTCGGCGCACTTCTGAGCGGCCTTCTTATCGTGATAAGCGGCCTGACCTACTCAACAGGCAAGATTGACCACGATTTTATCATTCTCCTTTGTCCTTTTCTTCTGACCCTTCGCGGTAGATGGCCGGAAACAAGTTTAACCTTTTGTCTGACCGTCTACTTCGCCTCCTCCGGGCTGGCCAAAATTTCATGGCTCAGCTTCGACTCTCAGGCCTCTCTTTCCTGGGCGCTGACCTACTTTTATGGTTACGGCAAAAGCGTCCCTCTTCTCGCTTGGTCTCTGGAACACCTCCCTGGATGGTCGTGGGAGTTGTTCGATCAGCTCACCGTCTGGTTTGAGCTCTGCGTCCCCCTTGTCATCCTGCGCGCCTTCCGGCGTTGGATCTTGCTTTCTATTCCTCTCTTTCACCTCACCACAGTAGTCCTGCTGGGAATTGATTTCTCCCGCCTGCTGCTAATTTATCTTCCACTCATTCTCCTTTTTTGTGTTCTCCCCGCTCACACCTCCCGCGTCATTCCCTCACGAGTTCGCGCGATTCTTGTCACCTCTTGCCTGCTAGGGCTTGCACTCTGCGTTGCGCAGGGGTGGCTTTTTGGAAAATCGCCCCAGTCCCTCCTGCCTCTGGAGAGACCAGGTCTTTTGCTTTTCCCCATACTTGAAGGCATCGTCATAGTCGGGTTGCTCGCTCGTTCCAAAGCCCTCTCAACAAAAGCACCCGACCCTTGTGAGTCATCGCTTCCATGATCCTCTCTCGATCGAATCCCGTTCTGGCTCGACAGTAAAGTCCTCCTCCTGTTTGGATCCTCCAGTTTTCCTTTCCTCAACAGACGCCCTATGCACGAGGGTAGAGAAGTCGAATCAATGAAGCCCCTGTTTCCGCCACAACTCCTGATTCTGCTCGCCCTCATCGCCTGCCTGACAACCCTTTCCTGTAGCAACAGGCCCAACACCCAGGTCAACGGCCCTCTCGTCAGCACAGTCCAGATTGGTGCCATGGCAAGTCGAGGAGCGATTCTGGCTAAGGTTCGCAGCCCGATCACCTCAACAAGAATGGGGCTCGCGATGCTGGCAGAGCGGACCGAGGAGCTGTTCCGGGGAAACATCCCCTTTCCACTGGACCCCGGCCCTCGAGCAGAAGGACTCCCCGGTAGTCAGGAATTCTCAGCAGGACTGACTCGGATCGGGCTTCCCGCACCTGAGCTTGGCACCGTTGAGATTCTTCTCGATGGGAAAGAATTTTTCCCAGCCCTGGAAGAAGAGCTTCGTCTGGCCCGTGAGTCCATCGACCTCCAGCTCTACATCTGGGATAACGATGATATCAGCGTCGCCTACGCTGACATGGTGAAGCAACGAGCAACGGCTATCCCTACCAGGATTCTTCTGGATGACATTGGGTCCACGATTTCCGCAAGTCTCAACCCAACCACCCCAGGTCCTCCGGGATTCCGAGCCGTTCCAGACATTACCACCTATCTTCGCCGTGACTCAGAGCTACAGCTTCGCCGTATTCTGGATCCTTGGGCCATTATCGATCATTGCAAGTTGCTCGTTTTCGACGGCAAAACCGCCCTGCTCGGAGGAATAAATATTGGACGAGAATACTACTCAGAATGGCACGATCTGATGGTTCGCGTCAAAGGTCCCGTGGTGAACCAGCTCCAGAATGAATTTAACAAAAAATGGCGCACCGCCCATCCACTGGGAGACCTTGCTCTTCTCTTCCCGCCTCCGCCCTCACCCGCGAGAGCCGGCTTACCTTCTTCCAAATCATTCCCGGTTCGCATTCTGAGAACCAATCTCCTTGAAGGCCGCCGGGAACCCCTCACTGCGATCCTGGAAGCCATCAGAGCGAGCCGCAGCCGCATTTGGATTGAGAACGAATACATCACCAGCGACCGCATCCTTGATGCTCTTCTTGGAGCCTGCCGGCGCGGCGTTGACGTCAGGGTAATCATTCCAAAACTCCCCTTCGAAGAAATCATGGAGATTGCTAACCACCAGGCCGCAGGCGAACTCCTGCGAGCTGGCGCCAAAGTCTACCGCTACCCCGGGATGACCCACATGAAAGCGGCTATCTGCGACGGATGGGCAACTGTTGGCGCAACGAACTTCGATACCCACAGCCTGCAGATCAGCCATGAGCTCAATATCTCTTTCAATGATCCCAGAACCGTTGAGACCCTCGCGAGGCGTGTTTTCAAGGCCGACTTCGCCGTCTCCAAGTCGCTTTCCATTGAGGATACCAAGCACTGGCTAAACCCCATCGCGGAAACCCTCGCCGATCAACTTTGAGGAGCGCCTGACAGCGCAGCCTCAGCACGTATCGGACGAGGGCGCAGGACAGGCAATCAAGACCGTTAGCGGACAATACAGGTCTCCACTCCATGCTTGAGGGATTTGAAGGGGTCCTCCCATGTCGGAATAAACTCCTGCGCGACGTAATCTGTGAATCCCGTCTTAATGATCTCCCTGATAATCGGCGGATAATTGATCTCCTGACTGGCGTCTATCTCTCCCCTCCCCGGATTTCCCGCCGTGTGGTAATGCCCGATGTAATCCTTGTATTCCCGAATCCGCCGAATGACATCCCCATTCATGATTTCCACATGGTAAATGTCAAAGAGCAGCTTGAAGTTCTCCGAACCTACCTGCTTTACGAGATCCACACAAAAATCGACATCATCCCCGAAGTAGCCGGCATGGCCGGTCATCTTCCCCTCCGTGGCTCTCGAGTTAAGATGCTCAAAACAGATCGTGATCCCTTTCTTCTCGGCAAGAGGAACCACCTTTTTCCACGTATCCACACAGAGCTGAGCCGCCTTGGTGTCGTCCATCCCATCGTATCTCATTCCCGTAAAGGTAATGACTCGCTTTGCCTTGACCTGGCTTGCCACCTCGATGCCATCCTTCAGCTTTTCGATCACCATATCCGTATATTTTGGATCACATGGCCCCTGCGCAAATCCATGGCTTCCAACCAGGGAGATCTCAAGACCAAGTTCCATCACATCCTTATAGGCTGCCTGCGGAATTCCCTCCATCCCGTGCATGCCAAGCTTGACGCACCACTCTCCCAGCTCTTTGGGCTTCACCCCTCGACCCCCAAAACACCAGCCCATCACTGAGTGCTTGAACGGCGTATCAATCTTTGCGGGCGCAGAGAGACCTCGTCCGGCAGACAGACCAAATCCCCCTGCTGTAAGGGCCGCTCTACTGATAAAATTTCGTCTAGAGAAACTCATACGGTCATCGTAAGACAACGGAACGCCAGTTTCCAACCCACAAAAACGCTTAGGGCTTTGCGGGCCTCAGGAGACTAGCTAGAGAAGATGTTCATACCCTCTATTCCCGTGTCTGTTTGCCACTTCTTTTTTGCCCACGCCGCACTGCACCTCGCCCTTCTATTATCTGGCCTCTGTAGCTACGCCACCGGAGAGCAGGAGGGCAGGAGAACAAAGGACCTCCCTAATTTTATTGTCATTCTGGCTGATGACCTTGCCTGGGACGATATCGGCGCCTTCGGCAACACAAAGGTTCACACTCCAAATCTCGACCAACTTGCCTCCCAGGGAATGTGCTTCGATCAGGCGTTTCTCACCTCCAGCTCATGCTCCCCGAGCCGTGCGAGCATCCTCACCGGCCGATACCCTCACCAGACAGGCGCGGAGCAGCTCCACTGGCCGATACCAGAATCGCAGAAAATTTTCCCTGAGCGCCTGAAGCTTGCAGGATACTTTGTCGCAGCAGCAGGCAAATGGCATCTCGGCGAGGCCATGCGCGAGCACTTTTCCATGGTCCGGGAGGTGGACACTTCCGGTTTCCAACTCCCCGCAAATCCGGGAGCCGGAGCCAACGATAAGTTTGCGGAGTCCTCGACGGGTGATGATCGGAGCGGATGCACCGAGTGGGTAAACCTTCTGCGTGAAAGAGATCCACAAAAGCCCTTTTTCCTCTGGCTCGCAGCCGTCGACCCTCACCGTCCCTATGAGGATCGGATCTCTACACAGCCTCACCCTCCGGAGGACGTCCTCCTCCCTCCCTATCATCCGGATACCGATCTGGTGCGCCGGGACTACGCCAGATATTACGACGAGATTCGCAGGCTTGACCGCTTCGTGGGACTCGTTCTCAACGAGCTCGAGCTCCAAAAAGCAGCTGATAATACGATGGTGATCTTCCTCAGTGATAACGGGCGTCCTTTTCCTCGTGATAAGACCTCTCTTTACGACAGCGGAATTCGGACACCACTCATCATTCGCTGGCCGTCTACGATCAAGCCTGCTTCACGCTGTCACCAACTTGTCAGCGCAATTGACCTTGCTCCTACAATCCTCGCTCTTGCTGGGTTCCCGGCCGGGCCGTCCTACGTAGGAAAAAGCTTTACCTCGCTGCTCGAGGGAAAAGACACCGCTATCCGTGATGCAGTATTTGCCGAGAAAAACTGGCACGATTATGAAGACCGCTCACGCGCAGTACGGGACAAACGCTTCAAATACATCGTGAACCACTATGCGGATCTTCCGGCAACGCCCCCGGCCGATGCGGCCCGAAGCGACACCTTCAAGGAAATGCAGCGTCTGAGGGCAGCAGGAACCCTGCCGGAGGTGCAATCCAGCTGTTTCCTTGCACCGAGACCGCGGGAAGAGCTTTATGATCTCAAAGCAGACCCTCATGAACTCAGGAATATCGCAGGACTGCCTGCTCATGAGGACACGCTCGCGCGCCTGCGCGCTGAGTATCGCCAGTGGCGGGTCCGGACGCAGGAAAAGACCCCTCGATTGAGAACCCCTGATGAGTTTGATCGGATCACCGGGAAACCAACCCCGGCCCGCATCCGCCCCCGTTGGTCGAAACAGAAGATGATCGAAGAAGGCATTATCCTTCCCTGATCTGTAGCGAGGCAGGCGCCCTTCTAACTGTCGGAGTCGATTTTTTGAAGGTCCGCCCTCGTCTCGGCGTAACTACGGTCATAGGCAACTACCCTGGGGTCAGGATCCTCTCCCCGGTTCTTACACACCTCCCTGTAAAGATCAGGCCACCAGTTATGGTGCTCAGTCAACCCCTCTTCCTTCCACTTCTCCCACTCAGAAACAACCTTGTTCCAGCAGGCGTTTCCATATTCCGCTGCAGCCTCGGTTGTTTCAAAGTCCTTTACATACCACTCCCGTCCGATCCGCGCATGCAGCACCTCATCCGCCCAGTCAAAATCCTGAATCAACTCGGAAAACGCGTCACCTGAATCCGTTCCCAGCTCCCATTCGAAACGCTTTCCGGTCTTTGACATGAGCCCCTGTTCGATGAACCAGAGAACCGCATGACGCTCCCGCGGGGTCAGTTGCTGGTTCAGCCCCTTCGACCACGTAGAATTGACCCGAACCGTAGCCGGCCAGTTGACCCCTGAGCGAGCAAAGCCCACTTCACCCATCATGGCATGCCGAGCCTCATCCCATAGCTGACGGGTCATGTCTCTGTAAAACCCCCACGGCCTCTTGCTTCCCTCTTCTTCTCCCTTTCCTGTGACCGTCTCATAGAGAATCGAGGCCATCATTTCCGGGACATCGATTTCCCGCAGGCGCTTGAAGAACATCATGAAGACCTTATCACGACTCTCAAACGATGAGTCGTGCAGAAACTCCTCCGCGTGCACTCCCATGTTGTATGGATCAGGAAACCTCTCGTCCCTTTTAGGCGTGCTGTCATAGACAAATTCCTCGGAAGAGTAGCGTGGATTTGGCGCGGCAACTGGCTCTCTGGTTGCCGCCAGCCCTCCCGCTGCCGCAAGCCAGCCCTTCAGTTCCTCCCGCCACTCCTGCAGGTCCTCATGCGGATCAGAAATGGCCTCTTCCAGAGCCTTGCAAGATGCCTCTCCCCACCCGATCATCTCCTCCAGTTCCGGCAGAATCACCCGTAAAAGCCGGAGGCTCGGAGCATCAGTCAGTGGGTTCGTATCTTCGCTGTATTCCTTCATGCTCTCACGCAGAGCGGGAAGCGCCACCCGATAGAGCCCTTCCATTACCATCCCGCAATCCGGCGCGTTTCGAATCTCATCAAACAGAACCTGAAGGTTCTGGTCAGGAACGCGGTGCAGACGCAGGGGCGGGTGGCGCAATTCTGCAACCCGATCCCTGAGAAGGGTAATGTGCTCTGCAATAAGATGCGCATGATAACTATATCCCATTTTCAACTCATAAATCGGCTCACAGGCAATTCGGGTGAGGAGCACCTGCCACGTGCGCTGCAAGGCGTAGTGGAAGCACTTCAGACGGTCCACGCACTCCTGCACCCCGATACCCGGCCCCGCGGCACCAGCAAAGGTCGCCACGCCGGCAAGCTCCGGGAGTCCATGGAGGGAACGGTATTTATCCATTGCTTGTTGATTCATCGGTTTCTCTTCCAACGGTAGCGATAATCCTCCCTCGCACAATACCAAGACACGATTCATCCAGCCCCATCGCAAGGCTTCGGGATGCCTGCCCTGCCCCGGCGGCACCTGCACAACTACCGCCTTGCCCGGCGTTCAACGCCTCGAGCCTATTTAGATTCGCGGATCTTCAAATTCCGCCACGCCACCGTAAAGGGCCCCCGGTTTCCGACGCCATGAACCTGCAGGCCGATAAACCCACTCGGGTGACTTTCAAACGCTTTCTCGTGGACGAGGTCAGAGACTTGCTCTCCATTCACCCAGACTTGGATCCGCGAACCTTTCGCTTTTACGAGATACTTGTTCCACTCGCCGTCCTTGAAGTGCTTGTGCGGCTTGCGACTCTCCTCCGGGGTCATCCACCCGTAGCAGGCCTCGCCATAGACGTAACCGGCTTCCGCACCTTTGGCCCCGCTCGCCTCGATCTCGATCTGCGGACCATTCACCCGCTGCTTGGGGTCATCATTCTTGGTCTTGGACCGGATCTGCACCCCTGAGTTCAATTGATTGTGACACTTGACCTCAAAAGTCAGCTCAAAGTCTCCATATTTCTTGTCCGTGCACAGGAACGAGTTGGGACTGCCCTTCGCAGTAGTTCCTAAAATGGTCCCATCCACCACCTCATATGTAGCAGACCCGTTTCGCTGGGTAAATCCACTGAGATCCTTGCCGTTGAAAAGATCCTTCCACCCGGATTCCTTATGATGATCCGCCACACATGGGAGGACCAGAAGATGGGAAAACAACAGAATAGGGGCAGCGAGTAGTTTCATAATAATATCTAGGTTCTCTTACGCAGGAGGGTCCAGTGATATATCACAAACGACATTCTCCAACTCCGAAATCAGGGTTCTCTCACTCTGCAAGATCAATCCGGATGAGCTCCTTGTCGTTTCGGAGGAAAACTGAACGCATTGCAAAGGCGGGATGACTCCAGAGCACCTTCCTTGAGCCAGAAGTGTTAGTGGGCTCCAGAACCCGCGCACGACTCACCTCGCGGTATCCTTGCGGTGAAAGCTCCGCCACAATGAGATCCCCCATTTCGCCAAGGATCCAGAACTGCTTGTTGCCTGGATGGTAGACCAGAAAGGCGGTTCCATACCGTGGAACTCTGGACCGGGCAGCGATTTCCTTGGACAGGCAGGGAGCTCGACTTTCCCAGAGGCGCTTTCCGGATTCCATCTCTACCGCCATCAACGCGCTCCTGTCGACGTCAACGCCATAGATAATGCCATCCAGAAGATAGGGCGTACTATTGACAGGGTATACTCCTTCTTTCGGACCACTCCTCCACAAAATCTTCGCCGCAGGGCGCTCATTACTTAATTCGATCATTCCGCCGATACGATTGTATCCGCTAACGAACAGCCTGTTGCCCAACTTTCTTGGCATCGCGATTGCTGATCCATTCGTCGGCTTTATTGGGACATTCCAATATACCTTGCCAGTTTCTGGATCGTGTCCCGTTACCCCAGCTGGATGCCAGGCAATGAGCTGCTGGGTTCCTCCATGGTCCACAATCTGGAGAGGACAGTAGCCACCATGACGTGCGGAGAGAGCCCTCCATATCTCCTTTCCCGTCATACGATCGAAAGCCACGATCAGCGAGCCTTCCCCTCCAACCATGCAGATGATCATCTCCCCATGGACCAGCGGGGGAGAGGAGTGCCCCCACATCGGCAGCGGCGCACCGTATTCCTCTGCTAGGTTCTTCTGCCACTGGACCTTCCCGTCCGTTGTAAGGCAGGCAAGGTGACCCATGGTCCCAAGTGTGAATACCTGATCTTCTACCACCGTCGGAGTCGCTCTGGGTCCCCCGGGATAAGACACCTCATAGTCTCGCCGTTCTTCATGACTCCAGAGCATTTTTCCCGTTGAGGCGTCCAGACAAAGAACCCGCTCCCTGCCTGCCAGTTTTGCCTGCGCGCCCGCATCATTAATGATTTTTCCTTCGTCAATGATGAGATCCATCAGGTAGACCTTCCCCCCGGAAACAGCGGGGCCGGAATAACCGGTGCTTACCGGCGCCCTCCAGACCACAGCGGGACCTCCCTCCGGCAATCGCCGGACCACTCCTTCCTCGCGCCATGTTGCGTCTCGATCTTTGCCGAGCCACTGGGGCCAGTCATCAGCCTTGAGCGGGCTGATTCCGCACAGCAGCACTGGCAGCAAATAAAGCAATCGATTCATATCGTAAAACATCGGGCCGCAAGCCACCCTTCTTGTCAACCCTACCAGTATATTACTCGATCACCATGATCCGGCTTTTTCTCCCTTTCCTGCTTCTCCTCATCCCTCCCTCTTTTGCCGAAGGGACTAACACCCCCAACTTCATCCTCTGCATGGCTGATGACCTGGGATGGGGAGACTCCGGGTTCAATGGCCACCCAAAGATCATTACTCCTCATCTCGATCAGATGGCCGGAGCGGGGGTTCGGCTCACCCGCTTCTACGCCGGAGCACCAGTCTGCTCCCCAACCCGCGGCAGCTGTCTCACGGGTCGTAATCCCTTCCGCTATGGCATTCCGACCGCCAACACTGGACACCTCCGTGAGGAAGAAATCAGCCTCCCGGAGCTCCTCTCCATGAAAGGATACACCAGCGGCCTGTTCGGCAAATGGCATCTTGGCACTCTCAGCCCTGATTTCAGTGGCAAGGGGGCCGGGCGGAAGGCGGGGCGGAACTTTATGACTCCACGGATGGCGGGTTTCAGTGAGTGGTTTGCCAGCGAGTTCTCAATCGCCACTTACAACCCCTACAATCCTGAGAATGGGCATTGTGCGGCCGCTCGCGACGGAGACATGCGGGCCCTTTTCTGGCATAATGGAAAACCACTCGCTAAGCCCCTCAAGGGCTGCACCTCCAAGATGGTCATGGACAGGGCTCTCCCGTTCATCAGCCGTGCCACGGAAAAGAAAACCCCATTCTTTGTCGCTATCTGGTTTCACGCTCCCCACCTTCCGGTTGTTGGTCACCCCGAATATATGAAGGCCCACTACCAAGGCCTGCCCGATAATCAGCAGCAATATTTCAGCTGTATCACCGCACTCGATGCCCAGATGGGGCGGCTCCGCGTGCATCTCCGAAAGCTCGGCATCGAAAGCAATACCATGCTGTGCTTTTCAAGTGACAACGGCCCGGAGGGAAATCCAGGACCGCGGGGAAATTCACAGGGAACTGCCGGTAATTTCCGGGGACGCAAACGCAGTCTCTACGAGGGAGGGTTACGTGTCCCCGCGCTCGTCGAATGGCCCGGCACGTTGCAACCCCGTGACGTCAAAGTCCCATGTGTCAGTAGCGATTACTTTCCCACAATTTCTGCCATTGCGGCCCTCCCACTCGCCAAACGGCCCTACGATGGCATCAATATTCTTCCAATCCTTAAAGGGAAACAAAGCCAGCGGAATCACTCCATCGGGTTTCGCTTCGGCAAGGATCGCACCCTCGTCGACGACCGCTATAAGCTCGTCCATAATGCTGGAGGCCTCAGCCGTCGTCGCTCAGATAATGGCACGACACCTGTAAGAGAATTTGAGCTTTATGACCTCGATGCCGACCCCTCTGAGACACAAAATATTGCCACCGATTCTCCTGCGGTAACGGCCCGCATGAAAGGCGAACTCCTCGCCTTCATCAAATCATGCAAGGCAAGCGCTGAGGGTGCTGACTATCGCTAGGGCAGCACAGATCTTGCTTCGGCTGGCTAAAAGTCATTCTAATGATCCGCCAAAATCCGGCAGTAAGATTTCGGCAGAAAACTAGGACATCAGGTTTTCTGATCCTAAAATCTCGAAGATTCTTCGTGCTCTCTCGCTCAGGGAAGGGTAAACCCCGCAATCGATCCTTATTGGACCGGCTTTCAATCCACCAATTTAAACAATGGCAGTCGTTGCGACCAAATTGAACAAGGGCCAGTGCATCCGCTACGAAGGAGACATGGGCGTCGTACTTCACATCGAGCACAGAACTCCAGGCAAGGGCAACGCCCTCATTGCAGCGACCATCCGCTCCTTCAATTCCGGAAATAAGAAAACCATCCGCTTCGCCTCTTCGGAAAAGGTCGACATTGTAGAAACCCAGCGTCAGAAGCTGGAGTTCTCATATTCCGATCCATCGGGGGCGCACTTCATGGACTTGGAGACCTATGAAACAATCACCCTCGACGAGAGCCTTGTTTCGGACTGCCGAAGCTTTCTCAAGGAAGGTCAGGAGGTCGAAATCCTCTTCATCGAGGCAAACGCTGTGAGCGTGAGCCTGCCTGCCACTGTTGAATTGAAAGTGACGGAATCTTCAGAGGGCATCAAGGGTGACACCGCTAACAACCCCACCAAACCCGCCACCCTTGAAACTGGAGCTACGGTGCAGGTTCCACTTTTCGTTAAACCCGATGATGTCCTCAAGATTAATACCGAGGACGGGAGTTACGCCGGGAGGGCCTGAGCTTGGGAAAACTCTGGCCGGTGATTCTATCCCATCAGATCATGGCTTCTCCACCCGGAGCCGAATCAAATTCTGGTCCCCGGACAAAAGGACCACTGTGGGCAGGATCTCCCCAACCGGAACAGGGTTCTCAAACCCGAGGAGGAGAAAGGGATCCAGCGTAGTCCATCCTGCCTGATTGAAATTTCCCTCTACGAGAATGGGCGCCCGAATTCCTGCTGGCCCATGCTCTACGATGATGTCCACCTGCCCCGGGATCAGGGGATCAGGGGCAAAGAGCGTGGGTCGAGCATCTGCATCATATCCCAGAGCCCAGAGGAGTCCGTTCGGAACTCCATCACCATCGTGATCTCCTGCGAAAGGGGCATCCGGAATACCCTGCAGTTCCGCCCAAGCTGCAAAAGGATCCAACGGAACCTCTATCACACCCTCAAATTGAACTGTTGAGTCCACTCTCACATCCACTCCCTCCTGAAGCGGATTACTGAACTCAACCGGCAAAACCACCACGACTCTGTAGGTTATCGTATTGCCATTGATGGCCATACGGGAAAGCGCCACCTCCCCTGTCCCCGAGCCAGTTCCGGAAACCGGGCTCTCGGAAAAGTTTTCGTTGACCTCACCAACAACAGACGTCCCCGTGATTACTCCCTCACTCAAGGTTACTTCGTGTTCACCGGCATCGAACTGCCCGGTTGCTGGGTCTACCCAACCCACCTGTGAGGTAGCGATCGTGGCCTCGATTCCATTAAGGCTAACCTCTGCCACGCTGATCTCACCAATTGCCAGAGAGAAGCTCATATCCGTAGCCGTAAGATTTGCCGAGTTGATAGTTAGCCTCGAAACCTGGTCCGCCCCCGGATTAATTTCGAGAGTCGCCTCCACCGCTCCGGAGAGATCACTGCTCTCTTCGTCTTCAATGCCGAAAGCAGAGAGGGTGACATTGAGAACATTGGCTGCGGGTTCTTCCGACAGCGAGAGAGACGTCGTGATACGGACTTGGGCCGGAGCAAGTCCGGGAAGGACTCCAAAGAGAATAACTCCCAACGGTCGAAGGCAAAAGGACAGGCGGGCAGGCATGAGAATGAGGCTTGGGTTTCCCCTCAGGCCTACTCACCCAAACCCCTGCGTCAATCAAATCTCAGATGCAGCGCTCTGGTGGAACACTGCCGTTACCCCCTCCCGGCCATGATATAACGCCCTCTTCCGAGCTCCTCTGTAGGCAAACACACCAGCCCCCGCCCAATATTCTTTAACTTTTACAAAATATCTACTATCTCACCACCAGCGTGGCAAGACGCCGAAAACAACTCCATCTCAGACGGGCCGCTGAAAACCGGAAGGCGAACCATCCCTCGCTCAGGGACGCACTCCGGGAGGCAGATCGAAGAGCAAGACATCGGGCCAACCAGCGCTCGTGGCGCCGGCGTGGACTCACCTCTGTAAAATCTGCCATCGCCGAGTCTCACTATAATGAGAGCGAGCTCGGCTGGGCGACAAGAGCCCTTCGTATTCTGGCCGGGCTAGCTCTTCTGCCCCTCTGCTTCATTACCACTGTAACAATACTCAACCCCCATCTCCATGTTTCGGGAGAGGCCGGCAGCGAAACTTCTTTCTGGCTCCAATTCTGGCGTAGTAACGCCTTTCTCTACTTCACCGTAGGCTTCTTCCTCTATTTGGGCTGGTTTTTCACGAAGCTCCTTCAACCAGTTTTTCTCTATTTCTACGTGCTGGGCCATGAACTAACCCACGTCGTCTTTGTCTACCTTTGCCTTGGACGAGTCAGCGGATTTCGCGTTGGACTCGATGGAGGACATATCGTGACAAATAAGTCTAATATCCTTATCGCCCTATCGCCCTACTTCATCCCTTTCTGGTCGGTGGTCGCCTTTCTCCTCATGGCCGGCCTCGGTCTGGTCTTTGCATTTCCTCATCAAGAAAAATTCCTTTATGGCCTTATTGGAGCCACATGGAGTTTTCACCTCCTGTGGACCCTCTGGATCATTCCGCGTGACCAGCCTGACCTGAAAGAAAACGGAACATTTTTTTCCCTCTCCCTGATTTACCTCTCAAATGTGCTACTACTCTCAGGCTTGCTTTGCCTTGCCTCTCCGGAACTGACATGGCGGCACTTCGTCTATAACTGGGCAAATAACTTCATGGACGTTGTTACTTCCGCTCGGGCAGCTCTCCATTAATGAGAGACTCGCAAAAGATGGGCATTTTCCTGAAAGCCTCAATCGCTCTGGCTCTTCTTACGGGAGGGCCACCGGTTGAAGCAGGCCAGACCCGCGTATGGCACTACACCGACGGAAGAACATTCACGGCAGAATACCAATGGTCGAATCAGAAAACTCTCTATCTCAAGGATCGCAAGGGACGTGAATTCCAAGTGGAGCTAGGTGCTCTTTCCAATGCTGATCTCGAGTATACCCGGGGATTGCGCGCCCAAGATAAAGCAGAAGGAATTATTTACCACGCTCCCCTGACATGGGAAGAGTATCGATCAAAGAAAATCACTACATCAAAAGCGAGAGAGCTTGGATATTACCCCATCAATTCACAGCCCAGCAGCGGCGGCAGCCTGCGGCTCCAATTCCGCCGTTTTGGCTCACCGCCCTCGATCGCTGAAAACCAGCGGGTCGTCCTGCGAGTGACCACCCAAGCCCGCGGAGGGACAAGAAGCACCATACGGGTTCAATCTGGCGGAAAAACCATCGGCGCTGCAAAGGGTGCTCCTTCTGGCGCTTCATTCGACATCCTCCTGCCTCCTGCCGTTTTTCAGGGCTCAGACAGCATTGTTTTCGACCTCACCGGCGGAGGGGATACTATTCTGGTTAGGTCTACAGAGTCAGGGGCGGGACCCCGCCTCCTTATCTTGAAACCCAAACAAAACAGCCCGTAATGGGCTCAATTTCTTGACACCTGCATAAGATCACGCATTCTCCCCGCCCGCCACTCAGGGCGTCATTTCATGAAAGCGGATCTCCACCCAGAATACAATCCGGTCATCTTCCAGGACATGAGCACCGGTAAGCAGTTTGTTACACGCTCTACCGCCAAGTCCGATCGTGTGGAGCAGGTTGACGGAGTGGATCACTTTGTCATTTCAATCGGTGTCACCGCTGACTCTCATCCGTTCTTCACCGGTCAGAAGCAGTTCGTTGACACCGAGGGACGTATCGACAAGTTTCAGAAGCGCTTCGGCGCCGTGCGTCGGGCAAAGAAGCCCAAGGCAGAAAGCGAAGAGTAGAACCTCTCTTCTCGCTGCAGAGCACTTGTAGAAAACAAGGGGCAGTCCCGACAGCCGCAAGATATCTGCGCAGCATCGCTCTGCAGAAAAGCCACGTATCCATGGCAGGTTTCTGTATGTAAAAACGCCCCGAGGCGGCGTCGACCACCCCGGAGCGTTAAATTTCTGAGGCCGGAAGAGTTTACTCGGATTTCTCTTCTTCCTCGCCGGAGTCGGATTCTGGGGCCCCGCTCGGACTCCACTCCTCCTCTGACGGAGCACCCGTGGCTGCCGCCAGGTTGAAGGCCTGCTCCAAGCCCACGAGGTCGCTGGATGGACGTAACGTCTCGAAGCTCTGAGATTCCTTCTGGAGCTGCTCTGCGCTGTATTCAACCGCCTTAATGGACAGTCCAATCCGACGCTCGATTTTATCGACCTTGATGACCCGGGCTTCCACCTCATCGGCAACATTGAGAATATCCTTCACACGCTCGACGTGCTCTTCACTCAACTGCGATATGTGAATCAGGCCATCGATATCTCCATCGAGGCTGACGAATGCACCAAAGCTGGCGATCTTGGCCACAGTTCCCTTAGCTATGTCTCCGACCTTGAACTTCGTATCAATATCGGACCATGGATCAGTATCGAGTTGCTTGATCCCCAGTGAAACGCGCTGGTTCTCCTTGTCGATGGCAAGAACGATGGCCTCCACCTCTTCGCTCTTCTTGAGAATCTCGCTGGGGTGGTTAATTTTACGCGTCCAACTGAGGTCGGAGACGTGGATCATGCCGTCGATACCTTCCTCGAGGCCCACGAAAGCCCCGTAAGCAGTGAGGTTGCGAACCGCACCGTTGATCTTGGTGCCAATCGGGTAACGGCCCTCGATCTCATCCCATGGATTGGGCTCCAACTGACGGACCCCGAGAGAGATTTTCTGCTCTTCGATACTGATTCCAAGCACGACCGCCTCAATCTCCTGGTCCAGTTCAAGCACGTCACTCGGCCGAGTGATCCGCTTGACCCATGAAAGCTCAGACACGTGCACAAGGCCCTCAACACCACGCTGCAGTTCCACAAAGGCCCCGTAAGGCAGTAGCTTGGTGATCCGACCTTTCACATGGGATCCCATTGGGAATTTCGCCTCGATGTCCTCCCATGGGTTGTCGGTCATCTGTTTCAGTCCGAGCGACACCCTCTCCTTCTCGCGGTCCACATCCAGAATCTGCACGTCGATTTCCTGACTGATTCTCAGCATTTCACTCGGGTGATTGATTCGACCCCAGCTCATATCCGTAATGTGCAGGAGCCCGTCCATGCCCTCAAGGTCCACAAAAGCACCGAAGTCGGTGAGATTCTTGACCTGCCCAGTAACCTTGTCTCCGACCTTGACGGTCTGCAGGAACCGCTGCCGCCGCTCCGAGCGTTCGGCCTCAATCACCTCGCGGCGGCTTAATACAATATTCTGCCGCTCATCGTTAACCTTGACGATCTTGAACTCGTAGATCTTCCCGACAAATTCATTGAGATCTTTTGGAGGAATGATGTCTACCTGCGACCCAGGCAGGAAAGCCTCGACGCCGACGTTCACCATCAGGCCACCCTTGACCATGCTCTTGACCTTTCCTTTAACCAGTCCCCCGTCTTCAAATACTTTGACGATCTTGTCCCAGTTCTGCTTGTGCGCAGCCTTTTCCTTGGACAGGACGATCATGCCCTCATCATTTTCGAGGCGCTCGAGGAGAACCTCTACCTCGTCCCCTTCCTCGATCTCATCATCTTCAAACTCAGAGGCAGGGATCACCCCCTCTGACTTATACCCGACATCGACAATCACTACCTGTGGGCGGATATCGAGGATCGTTCCATTAACGATGGAACCTTCTTTAAATTCGCGGAACTTGGAATCGATCAGTGCATCCAGCTCAGCATTAATCGTCGCACCCGCGACGGCTTCGTTACTCATTTTCTGTTGTTAAGGTTGGTTGTTGGTTGATTTGCCTTCCGACATTTGCCCCATTCTGCGACGGCAATGGGGCTCCAACAGCCGTCGCATTCCCCCGAACTCTCGGCTCAGGGGGGGCTGAACCTAGGGGTAGAACCCTAAAAATCAAGGGAAATATCGCGCATCCCGGGGTTGAAGGGATCAGCCCTGTAAAAGGGGCACAGGCCCACCATGGAGATACGCAGGGAGGTCCTGTTGATGGGCAACCCCACTTGACACAATCCTGCAATTCCCTACCTTCCGCCCTCGTCATTACTGGCATGTGCGCCCGTAGCTCAATTGGATAGAGCGCCTGACTACGGATCAGGAGGTTAGGGGTTCGACTCCTCTCGGGCGCGCCACTTGGCCCCGCGCACCGGCTGTCGGTCAGCGGAACCTTCGCGCTCCGAGTCATTGAACCTATTAGCAGATCCGCCGGGGTAGCTACCGCCTACTGCGCTATCTAGGATTAAGAAGAGGGGTCGCGAAATCAATCTGGGGGAATTTCTGTCCGAACTGCTCACACACAAGGTTCGAGCTGATCCTGCCCGACTCATAGATCGTGGGAAGTCCCGAGCCGGGGTGTGTTCCACCTCCCACCAAATACAGGTTCTTGAAGTTTCTGTAGCGGTTGTGCGGACGCAGATAAAGCAGCTGATTCAGGGTATGCTTCAAGTTGAATGTCGCACCAAGGTAGACGGAATAGTCATCCTTCCAGTGCCGTGGTGAGACCAAGCGCTCTTCCACGATGTGCTCCCTCAGATCCTTCATTCCGGTGCGCTCCTCTATGCGTTGAAGGATGCGATCCCGGTATTCCCGTTGCGTGGCATCCCAGTCGACTCCGTGCCGCAAGTTGATTGTCGGGACGAGAACGTAGATACCTGAGCCCCCGGCGGGAGCTACGTGCGGATCCGTGACAGAAGAATTGCGCACGTAGATCGACATGTCCTCTGAGACGTCCTTCTCGTTTTGCACTTCGGTAATATTACGGCGGTAGTCATCAGCGAACAAAATATGATGATGCGGCTCGTCCTCGTAGATTTTGTCCAACCCCAGATAGAGCATGAAGGTGGAGCATGAAAACCCCTTCCGCCGCATCCTCCGGTCGGGCACTCCGTTGCCATTCAGCAGCTGCGTTACCGCCGCCCCGTAATCTGCATTTATCACGACCGCATCAGCCTTGATCACCTCGCCGGAAGAAAGCTGCACCCCAGTGGTGGTGCGTCCCGCCGTCAGCACCTCCTCAACCGGAGAGTCCAGTCTCACTTCCGCTCCGTCTGCCGCCGCCACCTCAGCCATCTTTTCGGAGATCTGACAAAGTCCTCCCTGCACGTGGTAGACGCCAAACTGATACTCCAGATACGCCAGAATACTGAAAAGCGCCGGACATTTCCATGGAGACATCCCAAGATATTTGGACTGGAAAGTGAACGCTAGCCGTAGCCGCTCATCGGTAAAATAGCGCTCAAGCAATTTGAACACGCTGTCGCCTGTCGCGACATAGGGAAGAGCCCGGAGTAACTTCGGACTCACGAGGTCAACAGCGCGAGTGTAGGGCTTCTGCAGGCAGGGAAAAAGAACGCGGAGCTTTGCCTCATGGTCCCGCATGAACCGCTCAAAACCAGCGCTCTCTCCCGGAAACTTACGCTCAATTTCCTCTGCCATCTTGACGGCGTCACAACTGGTCTCGAGACTCTTTTCTCCCCAGCTCAACCGCGTCATTGGGTCAAGGAGAACGAGCTCCAACTCCTCATCGAGGTCTCTCCCTGCCTCTGCGAATACCTCATCGAGAGTGAAGCGCTGATGAAGAAATGTCGGCCCGGTGTCGAAAGAGTAGTCTCCAGCACGAAGCTCAGCATTCCTTCCTCCCACCCGGTCACCTTTTTCCACCACGGTGACTCGAAATCCTCGGTGCGCAAGGATCATCGCGGAGGTTAACC
This sequence comes from Akkermansiaceae bacterium UBA4145, assembly GCA_002380675.1. Taxonomy (GTDB): domain Bacteria; phylum Verrucomicrobiota; class Verrucomicrobiia; order Verrucomicrobiales; family Akkermansiaceae; genus Roseibacillus_B. Next base: position 2,745 of record DFWB01000266.1, on the reverse strand, counting down.
CTCCCGGTCCGGCGCCCACGACGACAACGTGACGTGAGTTATTCTTGTGCTGCATAACCGATGTGTTTCAGGAGTAGAGATACTTTCCGTTATCTTCCAAAGGAAAAATTTTTAAGCCGGGCTGGGAGACTGTATTTCACGACTGACTAGCCACTGATGAGCCGGAGTCACAATTGCAAAGAAGATCAAAAGAGTGATGGCGCCCTGCTCAGGGGACTGGAGGCTTCCGGTTCCCCACGCCAGAGCCCCAATCGCCAGGAGGGAAGGCAGCATAAAAGGTCCCGAAAGACGAAGCAGCCACCCCGATCGGCTCCCAACATCGCAAAGGGCGCGAAGATGGGTCAGGTGCCGAAGGCTATGCCAACACAGAAAATAGGATCCCAGCGCGAACAGAGGGTGCAGCACGGAAAAACTGGCGACTAGCAAGACCGTCTCGAGAGCGAACCAGACAGCCGGCTTTTTGCCCCCGGCGAACAGAATCCACGATACGCTGACCGCAGCCAAGACGACAGCGAGCCCGAAAACAACTTGAAGCACTTTCTCAAAGGCATCACTGAGGTGGCTCGGGATCCATCCAGCACCCAGAATGGCGCACCAAGACTCACATACCCCGAACATATCACCAAAGCGAAAGAGAAAGGGTGCCGTGACGATGAGAGCCCCGCGAGAGACTGCCACGATGCTGAGCATTCCCTTTCGCCTTTTCAGCCCGAATTGGTTTTGAAAGTCGTGAGAATCGGCTCCACCGAAATGCCAAGCTGAGACGAGAAGAAAAAATCCGAGTCCCAGAGCTGGTATCAAAAATACGGCGCTGGCTGACGCGACCAGGAGGAGAGAGTAAATGAGGACGCATCCGCATGCCGTTGGCCGGCTTTCCCGGCCTACTAATCGCCTGAGCACTCCCCAATCCGCAGCACCGTGTGGAAGGCCGATCAAAACTGCCGAGATGAGAAAGGGCAGAAACCACCAAGCGTCCACCCACCCTGGGACAAGAGCACCGACGAGGGCGAGGACTGCCAGAGAAAAGGGAGGCAGAAAATAAATGAGGTTTTGGTGATTCATAAGCCCTTATGTCGGAGAGACCGGCGGCGGTATTCATACCACCGCCGGTCTGCCATGTTATGGGGCAAGCTTCTGGCTGCAGGGGGCCGCCTCAGGCGTCCTGCAGCTCAACAGCACTCATCGTTTTCACGGCGTAGTAGGCTACAAGACCGAAGCCGACCTTGTTGATTACATCAGCGATATTGTAGGCGATCTCCCGGATACTCCCACCATCTGGCCCCGCCAGCGCTAAAAGAAATCCGACCGGGTAGATCACCCACCCTACGGCGATAAACAGACGCATTTGTCTCAATCCCTTTGCGATCGGAGCGGCTGCACCTTCAATAGCGCCACCAATCCCTTTGAAGAGGATGCCAATAATCGCGGCCCACGCGATTACTGCGATAATGAAGAACATCCACCAGCTTCCGGAACCGATCTCAGACACTTCAGCAATATAGGCGGTCACAATCATGATGACATCGAGAACCACCAGCTGAGCCAGCCACTTCTTGCCTTGGGCGCCCAATCCCAACAGCATCGGGAATTTAATGAGCATCAGAGGCGTGGTGACAATCCAGTCAATGTAACGGTATTCGGTTGGGAATTCCCCCGCCGCGTAAATGCCAGCCATGCGGTAGTAATGGAAAGCCGCTATGCCCGTGATGAGGCCGGAGACAATCAGTGTACCGCGGTATTTCGGAAGGACGTCATTCTTCGAGAGCCAGAAGAATGCGGTCCCACTCGCCATTGCAACAGTCCCAACCCAGAACAAATACTGGGTGATCTCCGTTACTCCAAGACCTCCAGAAACGGAGGTCGCTAGTGTTGTGTAGTCTAGGTTCATGTTTTCTCGTTGGTTTGAGATTTTAGCTAAAATGTCGCCCCGATGCTGCTAGTCCCCCGAGGGTCCTGACCACTTGCCCGCCAAGGGAGCCGGCCCACAATTGGAGAGTATTCCCGCTTAAACCCTTGGATCCGCTCTGTTTGAAGCAGATGGAGCGCATAAGTATTGTTGAGAATTTTCAGCATCAAAAGTTTGACACACATTGTTCAGGCCTCGTTTTTTTCAATCATATATCAACAAAATAGAAGTTTTCGCCATTATGTGCATTTCCTGTAGAGAAATACGCGTTCTGAGCTAAGCTGGAATATTATGGAAAATGGAAACCGTCAGACGTTTGGCATAGGCGCTGTAGCTCGCAGGACAGGACTATCAGCGTCAAACATCCGGATGTGGGAATCACGATACGAGGCCGTGGTGCCTGATCGGACCCCGTCGAACCGACGACTCTACGGCCGGGAGGATATCGAACGCCTCGCTCTCCTGCGGAGTCTGACCCTCCGCGGGCACTCCATCAGCAGCATCGCGGACCTGACACACGAGGAACTCGAGGAGCGCCTCGCCGGTGATCAGCTCCCCTCCGCCCCGCTGGCGCCAAGGAAACGGATTATCGTCGTAGGCTCCTCCGTCGCTGAGACCCTGTCTGCAAATCCTTCGTTTGATCTGGAACTTGGCGAAGTTTTTGGAGATCTCAGGTCTGCCTTCGAGGCTCCGAGAGTTACCGAAGCCGATCTGGTCGTGATTGAGGCGGAGACCCTCTTTCCAGAAACAATTTCTTCCGTGAGGGAACTGGTTCGCCGGACCAAGGCTTCAAGGACGGTTTTAATTTACCATTTTTCAGCGAGCAGCACTGCTACTGC
>DFWB01000157.1:6458-9349 GCA_002380675.1 Akkermansiaceae bacterium UBA4145 | reverse complement strand
GATGCGCGGACTTCCTCGCTGTAATGGCGGGCGACATTCTCATCGCTGATCAGCGCTGCCTTGCCAGTGAGCCCAGCGTCTTTGATCAGTGTGCCTGCTTTGGTAATGCAGTCCACTTCAACAATAATGTTGTAGGACCGTCGGGGGAGGTTGACTGTAACTTGGGGCACGGTGGATTACTTGGCAGGCAGGTTCTGGACACGATGGATGCGATTGGCAAGGAACTACGTCGGTCTGAGAGACTTCCAAGCGGACAGGTCGGGGCGGAGGAGGAGGTCCAGAGCTTTATCCTGAAGGGAGAGGGAAGTAATCAGGTGGTCCAGAAGAATAGCAGAGGCGGTGGCATCATAAAGTGCGTCATGCCAGCGCCGGTCGGGATGAATGGCTTCAATCCTCTGTGTCAGTTCAAAGTGCTCGATCAGATCTCCAAGGGAGAATTGAGCAAGGCCTGGCCATGCGGCACGGGCCACGTTCAAGGTGTCGACCCAAGGTCCGAACTGGTGACCGGGAAAGGCCCTGAGAAACCGTTTCTCTGTCCCATGTCCATGGGCGATAAGAATTCGATCCTTTAAGAGGCCGCGGATCCGCGGGTAGAGAGAGAGGAGAGAGGGGGCGCCAGCAAGGTCTTCGAGGGTGATGCCGTGGACTCTTCGTGCCGACCAGGAAATGGGTTGATCGGACGAAAGATAGGAGCAGAACGATTCCCCAAGTCCTTGCCGCGGGCACCAGAGAGTGATGCCGACCTGAACCGGAACATCGGTTCGTCCGCGTGCGGCACCCGCAGACTCAAAGTCGATTGCGGCGAACTTCTGGGACCGAATGGGGTCGGCAGCGGTGATGGAGAGAGGCATCCGGATTTGAGGGGTCTAAATATGGGATGGTTTTATAATGGCGACTCAGGAGTGGTGCGGTAGTATTGTTCTCTCAGGATCATGAATGAATCACTTTCTCAATATTTAGCATTTCTAGATGGAGGAACGATGGCCCTGCTCGCCTTCGGTGCCTTGGTGGTCGTCTTTCTCCTATGGGCGATTGGGGCTTACAACGGGTTAATTAAGTTGCGGAACATGTATCGTAACGCCTTTGCCCAGATTGATGTTCAGTTGAAGCGGCGCCACGACCTGATTCCAAACCTGGTGGAGACGGCTAAATCGTTCATGAAGCACGAGCGAGAGACCCTTGAAGCGGTCATCCAGGCGCGTAATGCGGCAGCGAGTGCCCGGGATGGGTTGAATCCGGATGATGCTGCCCAGATGCAAGGATTGATGGCGGCCGAGGCCGGGCTTGGTTCAATGATGGGCAAGTTTTTTGCGCTTGCAGAGGCGTATCCGGATCTCAAGGCCAACCAGAATATGATGCAGGTGAGCGAGGAGCTTACCACCACCGAAAACAAGGTCAGCTTTTCCCGTCAGGCCTACAATGATGCTGCAACTCTCTACAACACGAAGATCGAAGTTGTGCCCTCGAATATCATCGCTGGAATGTTTAATTTTAAGGCTGCAGTTCTCTTCGAGGTCAGTAGTGAGGCCGAACGCGAGGTTGTAAAGGTGAGTTTTGACTGATCGGAGGAATTGCTAATTTGGGGGTGTCTCCGGGGGATAAAGGAGCGATCCTGGGTAAAACGATGAATTTTTTTGAGGCGCAGGAGAAGGCTCGCCGCAGGACCAAGTGGCTGGTTGCCTATTTTGTCTGTGCGGTGATCTCCATCGTAGTTTCGGTGTATGTCGGTGTTGCCTTTGCCATGAAGCTGGCAGGGTCCCGACAAGAGCTCTGGGATCCTAATCTGTTCGCTTTCGTTGCCGGGGCAACCTTGCTTCTGATCCTCGGAGGGACGGCCTATAAGTCGATCGATTTAAGACGAGGGGGGCGGGCGGTTGCTGAAGGTATGGGCGGGCGTCCTGTGCAGCCTGACACTGGAGATCTCAAGGAGCGCCAGCTCCTGAATATTGTGGAAGAGATGGCAATTGCGTCAGGAACACCGGTTCCACTTGTCTATGTGATGGATCAGGAAGCCGGGATTAATGCTTTTGCAGCGGGCACCGAACCCTCCAATGCTGTGATCGGCGTGACGAGGGGATGTCTTGATCTGCTTTCCCGGTCAGAGTTGCAGGGGGTTATTGCGCACGAATTCAGCCATATCCGGAATGGCGATATGCGCCTCAATATGCGCTTAGTTGGGTTTATCTTCGGGATCCTCGTCCTCATGATTGTGGGACGAGTGCTGATCTCTTTCTTGCGGTATGCTCGACCCAGTAAGAATAACAAGGAGGGTGGGGGGGTGCTCGCAGTGCTACTTCTAACAGGGTTTGTCCTCTTCCTTGCAGGCGCAATTGGAGGGTTTTTCGCTCGGGCGATTCAAGCCGCAGTATCCCGCCAAAGGGAGTTTCTGGCCGACGCATCGGCTGTTCAATTTACTCGTGATACCGATGGGCTCATAGGGGCCTTCAAGAAGATTGGAGGCTGGAAGGAAGGTGCCCGGGTTCAGAACCCCCAAGCTGCCGCGATGAGTCACATGTTTTTCGCGGAGGGCGGTTTGTTCCGTTGGGGTATGGCAACTCATCCTCCGCTCAAGGTGAGGATTCGGGCCTTGGATCCGAGCTCTTCCAAAGTCAATTTTGACTCCGTATCACTACCAAATGTAGATATCGCGGGCGTCGGGTCTCCCTCGGCTTCGATGGCGAGTTTTTCCTCTTCGGCTTCGACTCGAGAGCCGCCTGCGATAAAGGCACACGAGACGCTTGCTTGCCTCGGTGATGAGGTGGATTGGCAGCTTGAGCGTGGCCAGCAGATTTGCGTCGGGATTGATGAGAAGTGGAGAGCCGCCTCGCGAGATCGAAGTAAGGCGCAGGTCCTGATATTCGCAATGTTGCTGTCTGGAGATCCTAGGAAAT
>DFWB01000157.1:0-6077 GCA_002380675.1 Akkermansiaceae bacterium UBA4145 | reverse complement strand
ACACTCAGCGAGTGGCATGAAACCATTGGGCCGCTTCACTCGGCCGCCAAGATTGCGATTCTAGATCTCTGCATTCCAACTCTCAAGCAGCTGAGCGAGAGTGAGTATGAGCGTCTCCTGCAGATGCTGGACTGGGTGATTGCAGCTGACGAAAAGGTGGACCTGTTCGAGTTCATGCTCCAGCACTCGTTGTCCAGGCACCTGTCTAGTCACTTTTTCTCAGGTAAAAGGAAGCTCGACCGTGGTCCCGGGCCGACGAAGGGGCTTTCGGAATCCGGCGACATCCTGCTTTCCATGATGGCGTGGAACGGGCGCGATAGTAAAGGAGCGGCAAAGGCTTTTAAATTTGCAGTAGAGGGGTCCACTCCATTCGAGAGCAGGGTGCCTTCTCTGCTTCCCGAGGACTCCCTCAACTCGGAATTGGTATTGGCAGCTCTTGCTGCATTCGAGGAGGCGTCACCACTCGTGAAGAAGAGAATTCTCGAAATGTGCGGTCATGCCGCTGCCGAGGATGGGGTGCTTACCAATGAGGAGGCCGAGCTCCTCCGTGTGGTTGCCGATGGAATAGGGACGGCCCTTCCTCCATTCCTGTCATGATTCAGTCATGTTGAATAACCAAGGCGAACTGGCTTGCTTTGTGATACCCGAAGGGAGAGGGTTTGGGTGCACCCATGGCACGACGTCCCCTTTGGATATGGCCTAACATTCTGAGTCTCGATGCTCCCTTAGTGGCGCTCGCATGGTTCTGGATGTTCAAGCAGATTTGGCTGGTGAAATACCACCAGCCTTCGCTGCCTTGGCTTCTGGCGCTGACAGTCTGGTGTATCTATGTAGCAGACCGGCTTATGGACTCCCGGGGTATGAGAGGAACGGGAGCTGCTTTGGCCTTACGTCACCGATTTCATTGCGATTACCGAGGGCTAATGATCGTTGCTCTTTGTGCCGGTGTTCTAGGAGTGCTTTTTTTGTTATCGCGGCAGTCTCGAGGATTGCTGGCCTACGCGTATCCGGTTGCGGTTCCGGTCCTGCTGTATTTTTTGATCAGTTTTCAACGCCCCGAGAAAGGGGTTTCTTGGTTCAAGAATATAGTTGCAGGATTGGCTTTTGCTTACGGAACAACTGTGGGAGTTCATTTTCGTAGTGGTAGCTCGGTGGGTGTGCATGAGCTGGCTCTGTCCTCGGAGGTCGTGGTGTTTGCACTCCTTTGCATGATAAATATGATGGTGATTGATCACTGGGAGTCAGGTGGTGAAGAGGAAACAGGCGGGGATGAGAATGAACGTGAACTCGAAAATGCGATCATCAAGATCCTCCTGCTTGCCTTGGTGATTGTGTGTTACCTTCTTGCAGGTTCTGCTGAGGGGTTTGGGTCGCAGGCTCACAAGGCCTTTTATCTTGCAGCGATGGTTGGGGCAGGAGGCTTGGCGTTTCTTGCCTTATTCCGCCATCTCTTTTCTCCGGTTTCACTGAGAATTCTCGCTGATGTAGCGCTGCTTGTGCCTCTGCCATTTTTTTGCCTCTTCGCTAATTGATTTCCGGGCTTGGAGGACCAGAGGGTGGTCCTCATTGTGTTCCGGAATAGCGCCATGAAGGGCGGCGTCCGGGTGGGAAATTTGATTTGGAGCTTGGAGGGCTTGCCATTCGTTATTAGGAAGAAACTCAAATTCGTCTTAAATCGTGGGAGAAAAATCAAGTATACCGCACCCGGCAATTCTCATTGTTGGTGCGCCGGGCTCGGGCAAGGGGACTCAGGGGAAAGTGCTGGGTGCTATTCCGCGGTTCTTTCACTGCGCGTGTGGAGATGTGTTTCGCTCTCTGGATACGCGAACCGCCCTCGGGCAGAAGTTCGTAGAGTATTCCAGTAAGGGAGAACTTGTGCCGGATGAGCTTACAATTGGTTTATGGAAGGTACAGATCGATAACTGGATTGAGACATATCACTATAAGCCCGATATCGACATTCTTGTGCTCGACGGCATTCCAAGGAATGTGGAGCAAGCTAAAATTATTGAGAGCTATCTTGAGGTATACACTGTGATTCATCTCACGTGTCCGGACCGCGATGAGCTTTCCCGGCGGATGCGGAAGCGGGCATTGAAGGAAAATCGCTTTGACGATGCCAGCGATGAGGTAATCAGCAATCGCATAGAAACCTACGAGGAGGAAACCCGGCCCCTGATCGAGTATTACAAGGATAAGGTTGTCGATGTCGATGCGACTCGGCAGCCGGTTGAGGTTCTGGGTAAGATCATTGGAGAAATCGTAAAGCTAGATGCTTACAAGGAGAGGGCCAAGATAGTGGTTTAAGGGTAATTGCGATCCCTTCGGTGGCTCCAGGGTCAGGACGGACGCTAGGTCTTTTGATAACCTGAACTGGATTATGCGCATACTCTTCATGGGCACAGGCGAGATTGCCCTTCCTACCTTCAAGAGGCTGGCGGACAGCATGACCCTGGTCGGACTGGTGACCCAGCCTGACAGGCCGGTTGGGCGTCGTTCCAAGCCTCAGCCTCCAAGGATTAAGGAGGAAGCTCTGGCGCGATCCATTCCGGTTCTGCAACCAGAGGATGTCAGGCGCGAGAGCGAGATCTCGGCTATCGCTGTGCTCGATCCTGAGCTTATCGTTGTGATGGCCTATGGTCAGATTCTGACCAAGGCTCTCTTGGCTGTGCCGTCCCTTGGATGCTTCAATATTCATGCGTCCTTGCTCCCTCGGCACCGCGGGGCGTCGTGCATCCAAGCCGCTATTGCAGCTGGTGACCGAGAAAGTGGCATCAGTATTATTAGGATGGTAGAGCGCCTGGATGCCGGGGATGTAGTTATGACAGAGAGGATTGGTCTGTCTGCAGATGAGACCGGGGGCTCGCTTCATGATCGCCTCGGAGAAATGGCGCCTGAGTTAACGATGATGTGTATCGAAAAGCTGGCCGCTAATACGTTGACCGGGGAGCCACAGGACCACGAGCTGGCTACCTATGCCCCACAGTTGCAGCGCCTGGACGGGCAGATTGACTGGGGGCTTCCTGCTGAGGTCTTGGAGCGCCGGATTCGAGCATATGAACCGTGGCCCGGGTCTTATACACACTTCAAAGATGGTCGGGGTCGGCCCAGGAGGCTGAAAGTATTCGCTGATGTGAGTGTCAGCCGTGACGTGAGGGGTGTCGCTCCGGGAGAGGTTCTCAGTGTAAGTTCTTCAGGCATTACCGTCGCGTGCGGAGATGGCGGACTGGTGCTGAATGAACTTCAAATTGAAGGAGGAAGGCGTCTGTCAGCGGCAGAACTGATCAGAGGTAACGCTGTCAAGGTAGGTGAGGGTTTCTTTTCGCTGGTGAGCAGTCCGTGAAGACCGCACAATGCCTGTTATGCTCCTTCGATTTCTGGTTTTATTCTTGGTGTTGTGCTCGCCTGTTGTGGCGGTCACGCTGGAGGTTGTGGAGCTTTACCAGCCTCTCTCTCTGCACCGGACGGACGGGATAGGGGACACCCTTGGAGAAGAGGATCCGGTTCAGGCAGGGGTATTCTCGCGGCCTTATGCTGTCACCGGAGCGATGCCAGAAGATCTGGTGAAGGCTGTCGCTGCACCTCACCGGATAGCTACCAATAGCGAGGGTTATGAAGTCAATGATGCAAACCTTCTGAATCTCTGTGGCGTAGCATTGAGCTCGGAAATGAAGGTGAACCGATTGCTGGTGAGATTCGACGTGGGGAATTTCGAGTTGCCCGAGGAATTGGATCTCACTGCACGGCAGGTAATCCGGCTCTCGGTTATCGCGGTTGAGCGGACCCTTCGGGCCTATTTCCGAAGCGTTAAGGATGAGGTTTTGAGCGTTTCGATTGGGATCACAGGGACAACCGAGGGTAATGCTGCCCTCAAGGATCTTGCGAAGCGATTCCGTCTGGGGCGGTCCGGTAGCGACCAAGAGGTTAATCAGGGGAGGTAAACATCTGATCTGCGGTTCAGACCAGTGCCGGGGGTAAGCGATCGAGGTGCGTCCTTTTCGCTTTTCACGGATGGGGAGTATTGCTTCAATACTCTAACCGGTTAATTGTCTATGGGTGAAAAGGAACGCTCCTTCAAGAGAGCCATTTTAAAGTTGAGTGGAGAGGCTTTGAGAGAGCCCGGGAGCACCGACAATATTTCGCCTGAGATTGTTGGCCGGATCGCGAGTGAGATTTGCGCAGCGCTCGAATCAGGGGTCGAGCTGGGAGTTGTGGTCGGCGGCGGGAATTTCTGGAGGGGCGCTGCCGCAAGCGAACGCGGTATGGATCGGGCAACTGCTGATTATGTTGGGATGTTGGCTACCGTGATGAACGCGTTGGCCCTTCAGGCAGCATTGGAAGAGCGGGAGGTAACATGTGTCGTGCAATCGGCGATCGAAATGAAAAATGTGGCTGAGCCATTTCTCAGATGGAAGGCAAGTCGCCATCTGGACCAGAAACGCGTAGTCGTTTTTGCTGCTGGAACCGGCAGTCCCTTTTTCTCTACCGACACCACAGCGGCTCTCAGAGCCAGCGAAATGAGTGCGGATGTGATCCTGAAGGCGACGATGGTGGATGGTGTATACACCGCGGATCCTAAGAAGGATCCTGAGGCCGAAAGATACGACCGTATAACTTTTCACGAATGCATCTCAAATCGATTGGAGGTGATGGATTCCACGGCATTCAGTCTCTGTATGGATAATAATATGCCGATCATAGTCTTCGATCTGGGAGAGTCCGGGAATATTGAACGGGCGCTCCGGGGTGAAGAGCTTGGCACAGTGGTCTGTGGTGAGTAGGCTCCCAGCAGGAATATAACAATCAGGCACAATGGATCAGGAAACGAGTAAACAGGAAGTGAATGCCTCAATGGCTAAGGCGGTGGAGCACATGCTGCAGGAATTTCTTGGCGTGAGAACCGGCAAGGCGTCGCCGAGTCTGGTGGAAAACCTCGAAGTTCATGTTGAGGCTTACGCGAGCAATATGAGACTGAAGGAGCTGGCGGTTATCACGACTCCAGAGGCGCGAACTATCATGGTGCAGCCCTTCGATCCGAGTGTGACAGGGGATATTGAGAGGGCCATCCGTGAAAACGGCAAGCTGGGACTGAATCCGGTCAGCGATGGCAAGGTGATCAGGTTGCCGATCCCGGAGCTGACAGAGGAGCGGAGAGTCGAATTTGTAAAGGTGATCAGGAACATGGCAGAAGAATCCCGGATCAGAGTGAGAGCTAGTCGGAAGGATGGGATGGATGCTGCGAAGGCGATGAAGACAGAGAATATTCTGACTGAGGACCAGGCTCGTGATTTCGAGTCTGAAGTGCAGGACCTTACGGACCAATACATCAAGGAGATCGATGGGAAGCTGGCCGAGAAGGAGCAGGAATTAATGACAGTCTGAGGATGGGACCAGGGCGCCCGTCGATCAGACTCGCCACCCGTCAGCCTTCTCTCAGGCGCGTGATTGCCAACGAGCGGCGGGCGCGCTTCCAAGCAGCGAAGGCGACGCCAAGGTAGAGCGCGGATACGAGCGCGATGATTGTGGGCTGGCGGTGATCAATTAGGAGCCAGTCATAGGTGCCACGGTAGATGGGCTTCAAGATCGGCGGGACGCTTGTGAGGAATGCAATAAAAGTCAGGAAGGAGGCCGCGGCCATCCCGTGGCGCCGTTCTCGGAAAGCATACAGAGAAGCGATGAGAATAGATCCTCCGAAAAAGAGTCCGGGGCTTGCCCGTGTCTGAATCTCCGCGGCTGAGGTTGTGTCGAGCAGTCCCGTCACACCTAGAATCAGCAGGACGACAGCGAGAATAAATGTGAGGCCGTGCATCGGATTTTGAATCAAAGACGTAAATAGCGACGCTCTTTGGTCTTGAGTCAAATCTCATCTCTTCGCCCCAAGGTCAATTCATGAGGGAGGCTTGTGAGTTCTTGAGCGGGATCTCTATCATTGCCGGTTGCTCTCATTGCTTCAGAGCGTAATGTTCCGCCATGATTGATATGCTGGTTCGCCTTTATGACCTCCCGGATTCTTCGGAGATCTACCAGGGTATTGAGTCCAAGGGGGTGATTCTCCGAAGACCGATGGCCTACGAGCG
>DFWB01000139.1 GCA_002380675.1 Akkermansiaceae bacterium UBA4145 | reverse complement strand
CAGCCTGTTGTTGTGGGACCTTCCTACCGCCGGGTCGTCATCAATCGTCCGGCGAGCCCATCCACGATAGCGCTTATCACGCGGACTTTTCCACTTGAGGGTCTTACCCTGAGACGTGCTGAAGCTATCGCTTCGCTGCCATGGACTACCCGCCTTACGGAATTCAGCATTGTAAATGACATGCCGTTCGTTGCCTATGAAAGTAGCGTTGAAAAACTGGTTCGAAAGCCGGGGAAAGGCATAATTAAAGGCCGAACCTTGGCCAGCATTACCCAAGGCTTGCACAGTTCGGGCTGAGATGACGAAGCGCTGGCTTCTCAGATCCCGGGGCACTGCAGTCGTGTCCACGATGAACATCGCGGGACGTTCAGGAGCGGGACTTGGCATAACGGTCACTTCTCCACCTGCGCTTTCTGCCTCGACGTAGAACTGGGCGATGACCCCGTCAGAGGTGTATTCAGAGAGAGTCGCAGTGTAGATCCCATCATCTGCTATGTTATCTCCATTAGATCCGTCATCGACCATTCGAGTCGTATCCCACGCCGTGTCAGGATTAGCGCTGTGGAGCCGATGTCTTAGATTCACTGTTGGAGCATCCGATGAAGTGACCTTGACGGTCACTTGTACAGGGTTACCCCGCGGCACAGCCGGATTATGTATCAGCCCACTCAATGCCGGAGCCGCTGAGGGGATCAGGGCAGAGTTGCCGGACCCCGCACTTCCGAGATTTCGCGGCACTGGCAACCTTAGAACCCCTCCGAAGGAGCGATCCCACGTATGCACAATAACGGTAGGCTTGCCGTAGACCCAGCGAGCCTCGCAGTCAAAGGTCAGATTATCTGAGCGATTCATACCGGTCACATCGATTTCCACTCTGTTGGCCTTGATATCCCCATGACCTGTGGAAACGAGATGGAAATCGCGTCCCTGCATGTAACTCAGGTGGTGTGTCCCCTGACACAACCAACCGGAAGAACCCTGCCCGTTCGTGCTAACCCTCTGCCCCCGCCCGGGAAGCAGGTTGGGTCCACCCTGGCTCAATGCGAAATTCATGTTCCGCATGGCAATCTCGCAGTCCCCAACGCCATGCATGTGCAACTCTTCGTAGCTACTTTCTCCTCCCATAGTCCGCAGGCGGTCATAGCTGTCCGTTATGGAGAATGTCGTCCATTCTCCTTTTTCTGACTCATCAGAATCTCTCCAGGCCGTAGGCACTGAGTTATCCATCGTCGGATGCCGCAATTCGAGTGAACTACCAAGGCCCCCGGCCTTTTCCGGCCAGTCTCCACCCGTATGATAGTGGACTTCATCGACCATGTTCCCCCATGCATCCTCGATCCGGAGCAGTTCGTTATTGTTGCTCAAGCTGTCGCTATATTGCCCTATGATCCGGGCATCGGGAAAGGCAGCTGCTGTGAGGCGCTCGTTTGCAGCGATAACCACATACTCACCGGGAGCAATCGTCGACCCCGCGGGGAAGCGAAAATCCACACCATCCACGACTCGCCAACCACTCATATCCACAATCGTGTTCCCTTTGTTGTAGAGCTCGATGAACTCTCCATCCCGATGCCCGGAAGGAGGCTCAACCATAAGCTCATTGATCACCACTCCGGTTTCGCGGTCAGGATTGTTCGACGCCTGCCTGCTACCTTGGGCAGAGGAGTAGAAATCCGTAGAGCCATCGGGAAAGGCTGCGACATGATCACGAAGGCTCTTCCGGTCGTATCCCACCGCACTCCGGACCACATTGTTGCCGTCCACGAGGAACGCGACACCGTTATCAGAAAATCCTACATCAAAGGAAAGAAACCCATTGGGTGGCACCGACCCCGATATCTCGGTTCTGTCACCAAACCCCCGCGCTCCGCTCAGAAAATACCCATCGAGGGTCTGGACGATATTCGACGTGTTGTAAACCTCTATCCAGTCAACATCCCCATCCGAGTCAAAATGAAGCTCATTGATCACGAGAGCAGACACTACCGCACTGTCGGAATTACCAGGAAACCCTCCTACCCTGGAACTTGCTCCCCAGCTCCGGTAGTCATCGATCCTCCGCTCTGACTCAGTTAATACGAGACTGTGCCCAGCTCCATCGGGCGCAACCGGCCACGGGTGGGTGTCGTCGTACCTTACCGAGGTCATCACAACACCGTTCTTGTCCCGCAATGTGACCCGATCGCCGGCATTATCGAGAGACCCGGTCCATGGGCCGAACACCTGAATCGCATTAGACACCCCATAAGCTGCCCTGAATGCAGCAGGATCCCCTTGGCACACCACGATCTTGCGTCGCCCAACAAGAAATGAATCGTTAGGAGCCGCAGCAGAAAAATCCGGAAAGGTGTAATCAACCCCGCCTGTGATCTTCCACCCTGCAATATCAAAGACGCTTGAAGTGAGATTTTCGATCTCGATAAACTCCGGGAGCGGAGTCTCTCCCTCCGGGACCATCTGCGGATGATACATGATTTCCCGAATCACCACCTGCTCCCCACGGACGAGCTGGAGTGACAAGAGGATGCCTAAAAGCGGAAAGGCGAAAAAGGAGCGAAGATTCATTGAGGGCGGGGGTTTGTATGGGGTTTGCAAGCGAGTAGCTGCAATCTGTTCCGAGTGGCATTTTTGCCGTGTTACCCCCCAAGTAAAGGCCGAAAGATGCAGATGGACTAATCACCACATCGCCCCAGCCCCGGAGAATGGGCAGCGCAGAGTCACGCCCCGTTCTCAAAGTCTTGCCACTTCGCCGGGAGCGGATCAATGAATCATCAGTTTTGTGCCCAACACCCCCTTCTCGCTCATATATTACAGAGTTCTCCATCCCATGAGATGAAAATTCGGGTTGAGCTGGCAGGAGGATTGTTTAACAAGTGTTAGGACTTAAACCATTGGTCCTGAAAACCCGTCATGAGATCTCAGACACTGGCAGCGCAACGATGCCTCGCCCGGGGTACATTTGCATTCCTAGCCCTCATGCTGGGCAGCCCCCAGCAATCCGAAGCCAAGGAGGTGGACTTCGCCCGTGAGGTTCTTCCCATTCTCTCTAACAAATGCTTTGTCTGTCACGGACCGGATACAAAAAAGGAGGAGGATCTCCGTCTTGATTCCTACCAAGGCGCCACCGAAGACCGCGATGGACTTCGAGCCATCGATCCGGACAACCCTGAAGACAGCGAGCTCATTCTGCGGATCCACGACGGAGACGACCCGATGCCTCCGAAGGAGGCCGACAAGCAGCTCACCGCCGATGAACGGGAAATTTTATCACGATGGGCCAAGGAGGGCGGCAACTATGCCAAGCACTGGTCTTTTGTGGCTCCTGTGCGCAAGAACCCGAGCACGGTTCCCGAAGATACCAAAACCGAGCATCCGATCGACCGCTTCGTCAAAGCCAAGCTGATTGAAAAGCTCGGAGAGAAAGCGGACCTCGCCAGCATGAGCGACCGAGCTACGCTGGCGCGGAGAGCGGCCCTTACCCTTACTGGTCTGCCTCCCGACCCCGCTGTCCTGGCGAGCTTCCTGAGCGACGAGACAACTACTGCATACACACGCTATCTCGAAACGCTGATGGAGAGCCCTCGCTATGGAGAACATCAGGCTCGATACTGGCTTGATGCAGTGCGTTATGGTGACACCCATGGCCTCCATCTGGATAACAAACGGGGCATCTACCCGTATCGTGACTGGGTGGTTCGTGCCTTCAACAAGAACCTCCCACTTGACGACTTCATCATCTGGCAACTTGCCGGCGATCTCCTTCCCGAAGCAACTCTGGAGCAAAAGGTAGCCACAGGATTTGTCCGCATGAATCCCTCGACTGCTGAAGGCGGAGCCATCCCTGCAGAATTTCAGTGCAAAAACAATTTCGACCGGACCGAAACCATTGGCACTGTTCTCCTGGGAATGACCATGTCCTGTGCCCGCTGTCATACCCATAAATACGATCCGATTACTCAGACTGAATATTACCAACTTCTTGCTTTCTTCAACTCGACATCGGAGTCCCCGATGGACGGGAACAAATACGAGTATGGGCCGGTCATGAAAGCCCCTGCAGACCAAGTCGCATGGAACGAATGGGAACATCTCACCGCCCGAAACGACGCCCTTTTGAAAGAGCTGGCTGCCTTAAAAGCTATCCCCATTGCAGATAACGCAAAACCGCAATGGAAGGCGCTCTCCCGAAGAGAACGATTAGATCGGGTTGCCGATCCCAAGGGACCGTTCAAGGAGTCCGCTCTCCATCCTAAAGCCACAGAGCTGAAGACCCTCTTCATGGAATCCGAAAAGCGTTTCACCTCAACCTTGGTGGCACAGGAACTTGGCAAACCCAGACCTACCAAGGTTCTCGTAAGAGGGGAATACAACCAACCAATTGGTGACCCGGTGAAGCCCGGAATTCCCTCCGTCATGGGCAGTCTCCCTGCGGATGCGCCCCGCAATCGTCTCGGACTTGCGCAATGGCTCGTCTCCCCCGAGAACCCACTCGTCGCGCGGGTTCTCGTTAACAGAATCTGGCAGAGAGTCTATGGCGACGCCATCGTGCGTTCCCCCGAGGACTTTGGTCTGCAGGGCAAGCAGCCAACACATCCTGAACTCCTGGACTGGCTCGCTTTGGAACTGCAGGAGTCCGGCTGGGATCTTCGTCACATCCTCCGATTGATGCTGACCAGCCAGACCTTCATGCAGCAATCCAATCAGAGAGCTGATCTACCCGAAGACCCGGAGAACCTCTGGTATGCGAGGGGCCCAAGCTATCGCCTCGACGCAGAAGTCATCCGGGACATGTCGCTATGGTCTAGTGGACTTCTGGACGATCACATGGGAGGCGAGGGAGTGAAGCCTTACCAGCCAGCGGGTCTTTGGAAGGCCCTCATGCACCCAGGCAGCAACACCAAGAACTATGTCGCAGATAAGGGCAGCAAGGCATACCGTCGCAGTCTCTACGTTTACTGGAAAAGAACCAGCCCTCACCCGATGATGACCCTTTTTGACGCACCTGATCGCGAATCGAGTTGTGTCCGCCGCTCCCGCACTAACACCTCTCTGCAATCACTCGGACTGCTCAACGAGACCCAGCGCGTGGAAATGGCCCGGAAACTTGCAGAACGCCTTGTCACCGAAGCCACCGACGATGACTCCAGAATGGATCTTCTTTTTACCCTGGTAGCAAGCCGACCACCACGTGACGCCGAGAGAAAAGCATGCGACCACTTGCTTGAACAGATGCTCCGCCGCTACCGATCCTCTGAGGATGACGCCCTTGCCCTTCTTTCGACCGGAGAGATTGCCCGCAACCCAGACCTCGAACCCGCGGAAGTCGCGGCATGGACCCAGATATCCATCACCGTTCTCGCCAGCGACATCGCTCTCCTCCTGAACTAACCCTTCTCCTCTCAATTTTTCCTGGACCAATGCCCGATATGGAACTTCACGACTATCAACTCTCCATGACCCGCCGACAGCTTTTTGGCAGGTCGGCGCTCGGACTCGGCACGGCGGCGATGGCCCAGATGCTACCAACAGAACTTCAGAGCGCGCAGGGCAAGGCGGACCTCAACGGTGGGATCCACCATAGAGCCACTGCCAAGCGGGTCATCTATCTTTTCATGAGCGGCGGCCCCAGTCACATTGATACGTGGGACTACAAACCGAAGATGCGGGATATGTTCGGTCAGGATCTGCCCGAACATATCCGGGACGGGCAACGGGTTACCGGAATGACCGCCGGCCAGAAAACTCATCCGGTCTGTCCCTCTAAATACGAGTTCACCAAACACCCGAATAACGAGGACGGCCTTTGGGTAAGTGAGCTTCTTTCGAAAACCGGCAAAGTCGCCAAGGAGCTTTGTGTGGTGAACAGCACCTTTACGGAAGCGATTAACCATGATCCTGCCATTACCTATATCCAGACTGGGAGTCAGGTCCCCGGACGGCCGAGCCTCGGGGCCTGGCTGAGCTATGGGCTCGGGACCATGAATGAGGATCTCCCCGGCTATATCGTGATGCACGCCAAGACGAGCTTCCCTGAGCAAAGCCTGTTCAACCGTCTCTGGGGTCCTGGCTTTCTTCCTGCCGAACATCAGGGCGTTCTTCTCAGGAGCGAAGGAGATCCCGTTCTCTATCTGAGCAACCCAAAAGGGACATCCAGAAAAGACCGTAGAGCTCAGCTTGATACCTTGGCCGCCCTCAACCGCAGCCAGCATGAACAGTCTCTTGACCCTCAGACATTGGCCCGTATCAAGCAGCACGAAATGGCCTTTCGAATGCAAGCCTCCGTTCCGGAACTGATGGATCTGACGCAGGAAAATGATAAGACTTTTGAGCTCTATGGGGAGGAGGCAAGAAAGGCAGGCACTTTCGCTGCCTGTTGCCTTAACGCCCGACGCCTCGCTGAACGCGGCGTGAGAAATATCCAGATTTTTCACCGGGGATGGGACGCCCATGGAGGCCTCCCCCGCGAGCACGAATCCCAATGTCGGGATATTGATCAAGCTTGCTACGCGCTCATTACAGACCTGAAACAGCGAGGAATGCTGGATGAAACCTTGGTTGTCTGGGGAGGAGAATTCGGCCGAACTTCTTACTGTCAGGGAGGGTTAACCAAAGAGAACTACGGTCGCGACCATCATCCCAGGTGCTTTACGACATGGATGGCCGGGGGCGGGATAAAGCCCGGCATTACCTATGGCAGGAGCGATGACTACGGGTATAACATCGCAAACCCAGATGGAACACCCATGCGACCGAAACCAGAGAAGGAAAAGTGGACACCGGGAACCATGCATATCCACGACCGGAACGCCACCATCCTGCACCTGCTCGGCATTGACCACCGGAAGCTGACCTACCGGTATCAGGGGAGAGACTTCCGTCTCACCGACATTGATGGCCACGTCATCAAGGACATCATCTCCTGATCCTTCATCCCATGCCTGGCGCGTTGAATCGACCACCTCTCTACTGGGCAAAGGTCAGCTCCGACCGGCAGGATATTGAGCTCTGGTGCTGGGGATGGTCTGACCGCAGTCTTGAGGACGCCCGGCAGAAAGGCAGAGAGCGCTGCGACCGGGCCCTTGCCCGGTGGGACAAAACCCGTTCTCTGGACGATTATCCTTACGACGTCTCCCGTCCCCTCCGGGAAAAAACCCTCGAACAATGGGATCGCAAAGATGGATCCATCCAGGCTCTCGTCACGATCAACTCTTACGGATGCAGGGTCCTCAATTCTGCTGACGTCATGTTTGTCGATGTCGACCTTCCCTGCCCAGATAGTTATCGGGCATTTAACGGGTTAACAGGAAACCCTGGTTGCCTTGGATGGCTCTTTGCCTCGAAGAAAGAGACGATGGAAGCAGAGTTCAAGGCCCTGATGGCAGCAAAAGAAGCAAGTGCCCTCGCTCGACTCCAGGACCTCGTCACGCGCGTACCTGAAATTGGGGCCCGGGCTTACCGCACCAGGGCAGGACTTCGGTATCTCATGACTCATGCGCCCGTAGACCCCCTCGATGAAAACAGCTCCCGGATGATGGAGGAACTGGATGCCGACCCCTGCTACATCAAGTTATGCCGTGCCCAGGAGTCCTTCCGGGCTCGTCTTACTCCCAAGCCCTGGCGCTGTGGACTTCCAAGATTTCCGCACCGCTACCCGTGGAACCCTCAGCAGGAGCGCGAAGTGGATGGCTGGCTGGCGACCTACGAGGCCACGGCGAGAGGCTTTGCTACCTGCCAGCTGGCAGGGCATTACGGCAACCCAGAGATTCACCCCGAACTCACCAGAACCATCGCCTTCCATGACAAAGCGACAAGGGCCGAGTCCGGATTGAGCCTGGCCTGAGTAACTACCTGACTGGAAGTTCTGCGCTTGCAGACTGGGACTTGGCAGACCCGCTGGGCTGCCTCCGGTGTTTATCCGGTTCACACTTCTTATCCCGCCATGGAAATCGTGCTTCCAGGCCTTCTACCTGCCCTCCGGGGAACTCTGCCCCTCTTCTCCTGAATCAGCTTCCTGCCCGCCGCCCACGAGTTTAGATGATCCAACGCCAAACATCGTCAGCGCTTCCAGAGTCGCATGCATGGTAGCATCCAAGGGCTGGACTGCGCTCTCCGGGACTAACTGGATCTGACCAAGGGTCGCCGCCGGGACAGACGGAAGGAAGACAGCGACCTGCCCGTTTCCGAGAACTTCGATTTCAAAACCCACCGCTTGCGAGTTCGACCCGAACAATTCCACCAGAACAGGACGAAACTGACGCCCTCCCTCGTGACCCAGATACTGGTGAATCAACGTGCGGATTACCCGATAGCCCGGAATCCGCTCGAGGATACAACGCTCCAGCCAGTTCCGCATCACGGATCCCCACCGTGTCCTGACCGCAACCCCCGTAATATAGCACAGCAGGAGCACCGAGAGCACGGCCACCACGATCACCGCGTAGCGCATGAGGACCGAATCAAAGGGAAGCCTCTCCACCACCGGAAGCAGGAGGGACTGGAAGAGTGAGGTGATCTGCCAGAGGGCAAATCCAATAATCCCGGCCGGGACCACCACCAGTACCGCCCCCATCAGGGTAGTCTTCAGGAACCCGAGGGAACGCTCTTCCTTATCATCGGACATGATTCATTTCTGCACGAATCCCGCGTCCTGTCGACGCTTCCGAGCAGAAAAGCCGCTCCCCAGGTTTATTCGGCAGCCAAACTCTCCTCCTGCTTGTCCCCGGTGGTCGCCGGACCCTCTGCAGGCGACTCATCCCATGCCGACGGCTCATACCACTCCCCACGAAGCCAATCGACGATGAACCCGATTTCCCGATCCGTTAGCTGTGCGGGACGTTCCAACTCCCCATCTTCCCCATACTTCGGGCCGAATACAGACATCCTGTCGTTACGCTTACCATAGAAACGCTCGTGAGAAGGATCCCTCACAAAGGCGAGTTGCCACTCCCTGCTCCCATAGCCCGTCAAATCAATTCCCTCACCCTCTCCATGGTAGGTATGGCACTCCGTACATTCGATCGCAAGAAGCTCGCGCCCCTCCTCGATCAGGCTTCGATCAGCAGCATCGAGAGCTGCCTGGTTCTTAAGCTCGGCCTCTGCCGAAAGAGCGACTGCCATCGAATGAACTTCCTCAGATGGAAGATCCAGGAAGATATCACTCTTGAGATACTTCAGCATCCTGCTCTTCTCAATGAGTTTGGTTCCTCCGAAATAATCCGGGTGAGCAAAGGACTCCGCATGTAAGATTCCCGCAGACCACTTCCGTGAAGCAAACCCCTGCAGGTCAGAAGCGCTTTGAGGATCCTTTCGAGGTTTGCCCATCCCGTCGTGACCATCAAAGGAATGGCATGAGGCACAGTTCTGAGAGAAGAGGCGAGGGCCTTGCGTCAGTGCATCATTGCGCAAAAGGGTAATCGCACCCTCTGGCGGAATTCCCGCTGGCCCCGTGGCCAGGACCTTTATCCTGTCAGCATCCCGGTGCGCTGCTTTCACTGCTGCCTGATGTTCCTCACTCGTCCAATCGTGAGTATAAGCCACCAGCGTGTAATGAATAAAGCCCCCAAGAACGAGAACCAGAAAAACCAGATTGAATATATGGCCGATTCGCTTCCGCCCGATAAAAGGCATCAGAAACACAATTGTGGCCACAATGCCGGGTATGACAAATGCCCCGGTAATCAGATCAAAGTCTTTCAAGAGGGCGAAGAGAGACATGAAATACCAATCTGGACGAGCTGCTGAATAGTTCTCCGACGGATCTGCAGGCGCACTGAGCTCTGTCCCAACCTGCCCGACAAAAAAGAGAATTCCTCCCAGCACCACGGCACACGCTATCGCATCCCGCAGGACCTGATCCGGCCAGAAATAGGCGTCCCCCGGACGTGGACGGTGATCCGCCTCTTCCAGCCGTCTCTTACGGACATACAGGTAGACAACCCGGATCAGACAGAGCCCCGTGCATATGCCGGGAACGATCCCGACAAGCGGCCGCGATGCCGCGGGAAAATCCTCCCAGTTGGCCCCAATCAACACCATCGCGAAGATCATGACGAAAAGAGCCACCCACCAGAAATGACGGGAAGAGGAGGCTGTCTTGGGAGGTGCCGGAGTGATACCGTGTTTACGAAACAGGTAGATATGAAGCACGATAAGACCGATCAGGAGGGCAGGCAAGACTCCGGCATGTAGTGCAAAAAATCGGGTGAGAGTATGATGCCCGGCCTCATTGCCTCCAATGAGGATCTGTTTGAGATAATCCCCCACAACCGGCGTATTCCCAACGATATTGGTAGCCAC
This sequence comes from Akkermansiaceae bacterium UBA4145, assembly GCA_002380675.1. Taxonomy (GTDB): domain Bacteria; phylum Verrucomicrobiota; class Verrucomicrobiia; order Verrucomicrobiales; family Akkermansiaceae; genus Roseibacillus_B. The sequence continues at coordinate 514 of DFWB01000139.1, read as the reverse complement.
CTCCGTGGCCCAATATCCTTTCTGGTCCCAAGGCAGGAGATAGCCGGTAAGCCCCAGTCCCATCGTTACCGCTAGCAAAGCAAGGCCAAACCAGAAATTGAACTCACGAGGGGCCTTGTATGCCCCATCCACCACCACTTGAACGAGATGCAGAACCAAAAGGACGATCATGAATTGCGAGGTCCAGTGGTGGATGCCCCGCAACCAGACGCCACCTTTCACATGCTCCTGGAGATGATAAACACTTTCCCACGCCGAATTCGCACTCGGACTGTAGAACATCCAGAGCATGATCCCTGTGATGAACTGGACCATGATCGCAAAGGTCAGGGTGCTTCCCCAGACATAGCGCCACCGCGCACCTCCCGGAATATTCTCGAAGAGTGTCTCTTGCGTAAACCGCCTGATTCCCGTTCGGTTATCGATCCAATTCAGAAGAGGCTTCATGGTCTCAGGAGGGAGGGTGTTAAACCGATCATCAGACCGCTTTCTTTTCTGAAATGCCTGCCTTGAA
>DFWB01000040.1:30200-32128 GCA_002380675.1 Akkermansiaceae bacterium UBA4145 | reverse complement strand
CTGGGCGACGTGCAACTCGCAATTCCTCGCGCCCCACTGATACAAAGAAGAAACGAGGTTGGTAGACCGGGCCGGCACGAGGAAAACAGGCTGATGCCCGCCCATGCCCACCAGCTGTGCATGGATAAGAGCAAGCGCTGCTGCTTCGCTACGCATCACTCCGGGCCCAAGCATAGTACTGCCGGGATGGCTGACGGAGCCTAGAAAGCCCTCAATGCTCTTATTCGGGCCCTCGAGCACAAGTGTCTTCCAGATCTTCTGGTCATTCCTGATGAAGAACTGGAAATCCTTTGTTCGCCGAATTCCACTCACTTCCTCCTCTAATTCCACCATTGCCTCGACATCTTCTGCCGAGGCCTCCCTGACTCTCTCTCCTCCCTCCGGAGTCTCCGGTAACACCTTCCCAGAGGGAATATACATATCCTGATAAAGCTCCCCGGGAGTAAATCCTGCCCGTGTGTAAAGAGAGAACGAATCAAGGTTCATACAACTCGAGACCAGCCGGACTGGAAGATTCCCGGCCCGGCGCACAACTTCGGCAAGCAATGTAGCCGCGACCCCCCGGCCAGCATGATCCGGGTGAGCATTCATGATTCCCAATGAAACATGGGTTTCCCGGGGGTGATAAAAACACGATCCCATCATGCTCCCGTCCTCAGCCTCTGCCACGAGACAGCAGTGCGGATCGAGAGCCTCGTATACCTCCGGAAAAATCAAGCACCCGGAGGAATCGTTTTCATCAAAGATCGAACGATTCAGATTCGATTGATACCAGGCATTGGTTGAGGCGTGTATCATCATGGCGACTTGCTCCCACTCATTGCGATTTAGCTCTCTGACCCTCATCGGGAAGGTTGTAGCCCAATCCTACCCGAAGGACAAAACCACAATTGCAGCGAGAACCCCCTGCCGGCAGGTTCCCTTGTAAAGAAGTCGAGAGGAGCTTCCCATCCGGGCATCTCAGGCGCTCCAGACAATTCAGCGTCAATTCACAATCAATACATGGCTTGCCCGCTGCTCAAGCGCGCATAGAGTTAAAAACTATGAAGAGACTCATGATAGTCATCACCGGAGTTCTCGCTCTTGGGCTCGTGGCCACAAGCAAGGCTGCCGAAGCGAGCAGCTTTGAGAAAGATCGCAAAGCCATTCTCGCCATGTCTGGCAAATTCGATGTCGAATTCACCTTCAAGGAAACCGTCCCACTCATTTCAGGCTACGAACTGAAAGAGCCCTACCGGGCTGATGCCCTCGAAATCGTCAAGGTTGTCGAAGACCATGAAAACCTCATCGTCCTTCAGCACATTCTCCTCGCCGAGGTCGGCCCAGTCATGCAGGTCGTAAAGCACTGGGGGCAGGTATGGAAATACGAGGACCCAGTCATGGTGGAATATCAAGGCGACCGCACCTGGAAGAAACGCACCTTGGCAGCATCAGAGATCAAGGGCACATGGACTCAATTGGTAACCCAAGTTGACGACAGCCCACGATATGAGAGCTGGGGCAAGTGGACCCACGAGGGGAACCGCAGCGCATGGACAAGCCAAGACACCTCCCGCCCACTTCCCAGGAGGGAATACACCAAGCGGAGCGATTACGATATTCTGCGCGCCGTGAACCGCCACGTCATTACTCCCGAAGGATGGGTCCATGAACAGGAAAACAGGAAGTGGATTAAAGGTGAGAACAGGTTCCTTTGCCATGAGACCGGACTCAATATCTACCGCCGCTACGATCAGGAGGACTTCAGCAAGGCCGAGAAATACTGGGAGGCCACCAAGGACTTCTGGCAGGAGGTCAGGACAGAATGGCGCCAAGTCCTCCGGGAAGAGGACACCATTTCATACAAGAAAGAGGTCGAAGGAAGCTCCTTAATCCGCTCGACCTTTTCGATGGCTCAAAAGGTTCAGAAGGGAGAGTCCCTCGAGAAA